>CAYGRM010000287.1:0-8938 GCA_964352225.1 uncultured Saprospiraceae bacterium
GGATAATTCATCATTATTCCTTGAGTTATAACTTGTAATTGAAGTTTCAATCACGTAATCGGTAAATGGCAATTCTTTGAGGAGTTAGGTTGTAGGTTGGTCGCTTTGCTTCTGGTCAGGACTCTGAAGTTACCTATTTTTCCGAAGTTGAAGAAAATTATTTCAAACTCTGGAGAAAACACTAAGTCCCTAATTACTGACATATCGCTAAAAGCGAATAACCTCAAATCTGACGCCTCACTTAAAATTCTAAAATCTTAATTTCTACTTTTCTTAGTTTAGAGGATTCTGGGCTGTAGGTTCCATTCGAACTTGAAGTGATCACAATTGGGTCAAGCACCTCAAAATTTAATAATCCTTCATTCATATATCTAACCAACTTCCCTCCCAAATGGGTCCTAAAATGATTTTTCAAACTACTCATTCTTCGTTCGATCAAAGCAGTATTTTTATTATTTACGGCATTCAAAGTTAGAAAACCTTGTAGGCCAATAGTGACTTTATTTCCTTTTTCCAAAAACTTAGAAAGTTGATCTGAAAATTTCATTAGCTCCTCGTAATTTTTTTTCACTTCATCATCAAAGAATTCATCTACTCGATTCAATGCTTCCTCTCTTTGTGATGGTGCAAATTTCCGAACATAGCGATCTTTAAATCTTTCTTTTTGACTGTAATAGGTAAGGAAAGTTTGCTCATAATTTTTATTGGTAGTATTACTCCAACTCTCAGGATCAGGTTCATTATTATTAAAATACAAGGCCAATGGAATAAACTCATTCAACATATTTTCAGTCACCAATTCTTCTTCCAACTGATCCAATAAAGGAGACTCCACATAATCACTTCCTTCAGGTATTTGATTCATAAAAAAGGGCAAAGTCAGTTCTGTAGCATCTAATAAATTTTCCCGATCTATCGCAAAGGTGTCGGTTTGATAACCTGGCTTCGATAGCACCACAGAGTAATTCACATGGTCTTTAATTCTAAACTTCACCTTATTTCCTGATTTTATTCTTTTGGTAAAATCTCTAGAATTACGCTCTTTACTATACTCTATAAACTGAACAGTCACTCCTGACAAAGGCTCCAAATCCATATCTAAAACTTCCACTTCAAAAACTAATGAAAAAACGTCTCGAGATAGATTGGCATCAAAATCATCATTAGAAGATGGGGAGGTGTTAATTTTTAGTTCTTCATTATTTGCGACCTCTTGTTCATCACCTTTAGTTTTTAATTCATCTGATACAGTCGAATTATTTTCAGAATCATTAGTAACGACAGTTGTTTCCTCATCTGCTTTTTGAGTTTCCAAAATAGTTTCGGGAATATCTGAATTTGGGCTTTCGTCTTTTTCTAAATCTAACTCAGTACTGATAATAACTTTAGGTTCATCCAGCTCTTCCAATTCATAATCTGACTGTTCTTTATTAATTAAAGTCAAAAATTCCTCCTTGGTCAATTCTACTTTTTCAGGTTGAATATTTGCGATAAAAAGATCATTGCAACAAGCTTCATTCTCTTCATCGATTTCCATCGCTTCAATCCGATTCGATGCGAAGTAGGACTTCTCCCCTTTCTCATTTAAGGAAAAATAAAAATCATTATAACTGGAATTCACAGGATAAATTAGGTGAACAGGAGTTTGCCAACTACGCCCAATTCTTTTCACTTTATAGATATCATATCCACCCATCCCAGGGTAACCATCTGAACTAAAATACAACGTTTGAGAAGGGGAATGGAAAAATGGAGTAACATCATTTTCCCGAGAATTTATTACCGAGTGATTTACCGGTCGAGTGAATTTATCATTAGGCGCAACGGTCGAATACCAAATATCTAATTTCCCTTTTCCTCCCGGTCGATTCGAGGAGAAAAACAAAACTTCTCTTTCATTTATTTTATCATAACCAATCGTTGGGTGAGTTGCAGTAAAACCTGGAAAATTGATAAAGGCAGGCAGAGCTTGGGCTTCTCCCCAAACATCATTGTATTTTCTATCTCGATAAACTATTTCACAATTAATATTGCCGGCTACATCATATTTACATAAAGTATAATACAATCGGTTTCCATCAAAACTAACAGATGGATTGGCAGCAAATTTATCTTCAGTATTAAACTCTAAAATTTCTATTATTCCATCCTTATTTTGCCGCATCAACTTCGAGTACAAATCATTATTTTTATCCTTAAATTTCATGCTCGAAAAATAAATAGAGCTATCCACTTCTATAGCACCAAATTCAGAATAAGGCGTATTTATTTCGTCCTTCACATGCTCTACTGTCAAATTCGCATTTTGACTTCGCATCATTTTTTTTGCCCAGCGACAATCAATGATACTTTTCTCCGCTTGTCGAGAATATCGAGGATTGACTCTTTTGAATTTTTCCAAGTAAGTATTAAAAACATCTTCTGCTTCATCGTATTTTGCCAAATTCTTTTTCACACTTCCCAACCAATAAGTAGCCAGAGGAAATCTCATACTATCTTTACTCAGAGTAATTTTTTCGTAAGCATCTTCTGCTATTCGGTATGCTTGAAATAGACGGGCTGACTCGGCATATTTGAAGTGAATGTCATTTCGATCAGGTTCGACTGAAAGAATTTTTTTATAGTAAACTAATGCGGTGAAGTAATCATTGGTAGCGAATGCATTATCAGCAGCTTTAGTATAGGCACGTAAAGATTGCGCATCAATAGAATTAAAAACTATAAATGAAAATAAAAATAAAACAATTGTTTTTCTCAATGTGTTTGTCATGATCAAGCTTTACTGTATCCTTAGTTTGGTGTTTGTTTTAAAAAAAATTCTCTCGTAAAACCTTTTTATTAATTCCTCCTCCCAAATTAAATCCTAATACAAAGGACATAATTTCTTTTCTCCAAGTGGCTTCACTTTATTGAAAGTGTATATAATCGAAAATTCCGGACTCCCCTTCCCTTGCGTTGCTTCATTGAATCCAGAGGTATTCAGATCGTAACTGAGTCCCACTCGTATGGTGTTTTTTATATCTAATTCAAAAGTTGGAATTATGGCATCTCCTATTCGATAATTTAAACCAAATTGCAAGGATAATTCTTTCGTCATCATTTGATTCAAATGGTATTTAAGCCCTAGTCCAATAATCGATTCGGTATAAGGCGTTTGCCAAGAGGTCAACCCTAGAAAGGTCATGTCTACTTTTTCACTCACCATAAAACTTCCCAATCCATACAAGTGAATTCTTTTACTTAACTCACTTTCATGCTCATTGAAAAAACTTTGACGGGCTCCATTCAAATTAAAAACCGATCCACCAATATCAATTCTTGTTCGTTTTGCTGGGTTTTGATAATGCCAATTTAATCCAGCTGAAAAATTCATGTATAAAAAACTTGGATCGTCAAATACTTCTTGTGTGACGATATCCGAATTAAATTTTTCCCCATCAAATTGATCATCAAAAGTTAATTGACCTGGCTTAAACATTCTCTGATTTCCACTAAACTGGAATCCACCTGACAGAAAATTTCTTTCTGACAATCGATGTGTATAACTTATATTTATTCCCAACTGCGACAAACTCAAATCACCATCTCCAGCTTGATCATAATTAAAAATCAATCCACCACCAAATTGGCTATTTGGCATATTCTTATGTAAAAATTTTCTTTCGTAAGCTCCTGCAAAAGTCATAAAACTAACAGGAACAGATTGCCATTGGCTTTTAAAATTACCCACAAATCTGGAGTCTCCGCTGAAAACTGCCGTCAAAGCTGGGCTTATATTCAATGGGGAATTTCCAACTTGAGAAAAGTGAATATCTTGCCCGAATGATAGATTTCCGAAGAGGAAAAAAATCAATCCACTAGCTATGATTTTTGAGGTAAAATTCTTTTTAAATATGCTCATTATCTTTGATCCTTGAAAAGAATAAAATTAATAATTTTTAACCAATGCTCGTTTCAAATAACCTAAGCATTTGATATATTTTTAAATAGCATGTATACTAATTTAGTCACCCAAATTGGTCATTTAAGTATAGTTGATTTTCGGAACAGATTAGGTGATTAAGGGGCAAACAGAAAGGAACAACTAAAAAAAACTAATATAGCTTAACTTCCATTTTTTTATTTTGGAAGACATGTGATTTTTTTAAGTGCAGGAAAGGAATTTAGTTAGGCATTGGGTTATTTTGATTTACATTAGTTAAGGATTCTGTTTATTACCTGATTTAATATGTCAAAAATAGAAAATTTCTTGGAAAAAAAATAAGTGTTTGGACTAATTAAATTTCATTATAAATATTACGATTTTATGTGATATTTATAAAAACCACTTAATAAGGTAGGAAGTCACCAAACAAATATTATTTTTAACCCAAAAACGAAAACAAATTACTTATGAAGAATTTAGCATTGCATTGGCAAATATTGATTGGAATGGTTCTCGGGGTACTTTTTGGACTAGGAATGACCCAATGGGATAGCGGAATGACACCTGATGTCCATGAAGGAGAAAAGTTTATTCAAGACTGGATTTACCCAATTGGGATAATATTTGTCAACCTTCTTAAATTGATTGCCATCCCTCTGATCATCGCCTCCTTAATTAAAGGTATTTCTGACTTAGGTGATATTTCAAAATTTCAACAAATCGGATTTCGAACCATTGCTATTTATGTGACCACAACTATTATTGCCGTTTCGATTGGATTAACGATTGTCAATGTTGTAAAGCCTGGTTCTGGGATTTCAGAAGAAACTTTGACAAAATTGATTCTAGCGAATCAAACTGATCAATCAGCCGCAGCAAATATTGCTGGAAAGATTGAAACCGCCGCAAAAACCAAAGGCTCTGGCCCACTTTCCTTCGTCGTTGATATGGTTCCTGATAATATTTTTGCAGCCGCATCTAACAATGGAGATATGCTCAAAGTGATATTTTTCACCTTGTTTTTTGGAATTAGTTTATTACTAATTGATAAAGAAAATTCGGTGATTATCAAAGGATTTTTTGATGGACTCAATGATGTAGTATTGAAGATGGTAGATTTAATCATGTTGATAGCTCCTTTCGCCGTTTTTGCCCTGTTGGCCAATGTGATAGTTTCTGCTGGAGATCCGGATGTCCTAATAGAATTAGTTTCCTATTCTTTTACCGTAATTGGAGGGTTATTATTAATGACCTTATTTTATATTACACTTGTATACTTTTATACTGGTCGTCCTCCAATGGAATTTTTGAATGCCATCGCACCAGCTCAATTATTGGCCTTTTCGACGAGTTCTAGTGCTGCAACTTTGCCAGTAACCATGGAAAGAGTTGAGGAACACTTAGGAGTAGAAAAAGAGGTGACTGCCTTTGTTTGTCCAGTAGGAGCTACGGTAAATATGGATGGGACTAGTTTGTACCAAGCAGTTGCGGCCGTTTTTATCTGCTTTGCTTTGGATCATCCACTTACCTTCTCAGATCAATTGACGATTGTAGCAACTGCAACTTTAGCCTCAATAGGCTCGGCTGCTGTACCGGGAGCAGGAATGGTAATGTTAGTGATTGTACTAGAATCTATTGGATTGCCGGCTGAAAAATTAGCGATTGGACTTGCTTTGATTTTTGCCGTTGATCGTCCACTAGATATGTGTCGGACAGTTGTCAATGTGACGGGAGATGCAACAGTTGCTATGTTAGTTGGAAAAAGTGTTGGTAAATTAGGTCTTCCTAAAGTGAGAGAATGGGATGACAACCTTGACGCTGTCAAATAGTTTTACAAAAAAATAAAATTCCAAAGCCAACCTATCACTTTTACCAAAGAGTAATGAGTTGGCTTTTTTTATTAAAAAATAACGATACATCTACATCTATAAAATCAATTAGAAATGAAAAGATTAATACCTATCTGCCTACTTACTATTGGGCTAATTTTCCTTTTTACTTTTTGGAAAAAAACACCAACCTCAAATGAGCTCGCTCAAAAAAGATCGACAGAATTAATCAAGGAAAGAACAAATTATCCAGCTCCAACCGAACTCGGAGGTGGAGATTCTGCCGCAGAAAAAATGGCAGAAGAAGCCGAAAGCCAAGCAAAAAGAGCAGCTTGGATCGAAAGCATGCACTCGACAGAACCAGGAACTGATTGGCGTGCCATCGAGGCCAGGACTCGATACAATAGACATCAAAAAAGAGTAGCCTCCAAAAAGACTACTCAAATTCGAGAAGATGAATTATTAGCTGATGGTAACCTTTTTGGAGAATGGGTAGAAAGAGGAAGTAATAATCAAGCCGGTCGTATCGTCGCTACAGACTATGTACCTGAAATCGATAAAATTTTTATGCTCTCAGATGGTGGATCTTTATTTAAAGGAGATAGAGATGGTTCTAATTGGGAAGTGATCAATGATGACTTGAGATTCAATGATGGATTTTTAAGACATTTTGAACATAATGGAGGAAGAAGATGGATTGCTTTCGTAGAGAATAAACCTCACTACTCTGACGATGATGGAGAAAGTTGGACAGAGTCTTTTGGAATTTTTTATACTAATGATAATGGAGGTTTTCATGAGCCGGTTATTTTAAATGATGCGAATAACACCATGTATGTTTTGAAAAAAAATTCATACTGGGATGATATTGAACTATTTAAATCTACTGACCAAGGAGAAATATTTTCTCAGGTTGCTACTTTCCCAACTTCTGATTTTAATGAGTTTCGAATGGTTTCACCACATAATTCTGATTTTGCTTATATCGCAAGAAGAGGTGGAGGAGAAATATCAATATTTAAAATTAATGGAAATCAAATCAATTTAGTCAAAGAAACTGGAATTGATTTAGGAGGTCAAAGGCTAAATTTTACAGCTACCGTTTTTGGTTCCGACACTATTTTATATACTCATGACAAAGACATGATTATTTATTCAAGTCAAGATGCAGGTCAAACTTGGGAGCAAAAAGATACCATTCCTACTAGACCTTGGGGAGTGGGTATTTACGTTATGAAATCCGATCCTAATATTTTATATGCTGGAAGTAACGAATGCTTTACTTCATCTGATGGTGGAGCATCTTGGATAAAACTAGCAGACTGGTGGGCTTATTATAATAATGTAGAGTATAAAATTCACGCAGACATGATGTCTTTTAATGAATATGAGACCCCAGCTGGAGATCCATTTTTATTAATCGGAAATGACGGAGGAATTACTATTAATAATAATGATTATTACAACTTAGCCACAGGTTATCAAAATATCGGATTACAAAATCTAAATGTTAGCCAATATTATGATGTTCGTTCCGACCTAGATCCAAGTCATTATTATATTTATGCGGGCTCACAAGATCAGGGTTTCCAAAGAGCTTTTACCAACTTTTCTAATGAGGGAACTTTGGAGTTTGACCAAGTAATTTCTGGAGATTATGGACATATTTCATTTAGTCTTAATGGGGAACGAATGTGGTCAGTTTACCCTGGAGGATGGTGTACCTATTACAACGATCCAGAAAATGGTGATGTGGCTGCCTCTTTTGATATCGACTCGGAGGACGAATCTGTTTGGATTCCACCGATGATGGATGCTCCAAACTTAGCTGACAACCTAGTATATGTGGCTGGAGGAAGCGCTGAAGTCGGCGGGTCTGGTTCGTATTTAATAAAATTAGAATATACCGCAGGTCAAATAGTGGCGACTAATCTTCCTTATAATTTTAAAGCTAATGGAGGTGGAACCTTAAGTGCAATTGCTTCTTCTAAGCTTAATTTTGAACGATTTTATGTGGCTACTGATAATGGTTCATTTTATAAATCAGATGACTCGGGAATGAATTGGATCAAAGGAAATATATCTGTTCCAAATGGTCATTACCTTTATGGTCAATCTATTCTCCCTTCAAAAATAGACGAAGAAACTGTTTATCTCGGAGGTAGCGGATATAGCAATGCAGGGGTTCTCAAAAGTACAGATGGTGGTTTAAGCTTTGTGGAAATGGCAACCGGATTACCGCAAACTTTAGTCTTCGACTTAGCAGCAAATGCTGATGAAAGTTTAATTTTTGCTGCAACCGAAGCTGGTCCATTTGTTTATGTGGTGGCGGAGGAAATGTGGTACGACATGTCTGGAATGTATGCTCCTGCCCAAACTTATTGGTCAGTTGAATTTTTAGAGGAAGACAATATTGTTCGTTTTGGAACTTATGGTCGTGGAATTTGGGATTTTCAAGTCAAGGAAGAAGTTGATAATAAAAATATCGTTAAGACAAATTTCAATTTTAAAACTTACCCTAATCCAACAAATGGAATTGTAAATATAGAATGGAACGATTCTGAAAATGGTAACGTTAATGCACAACTTTACGACCTAGCAGGGAAGTTGATTTTGGAAAAAAATTATATTTCTAACAAAACATTTACAAATAACGAAATTCTTGACCTAAGTAATTTAACTGTTGGGAATTATTTTCTAAAAATAGAATCTGAGCGTAAAGTTGGAACAGCAAAAATCATTTTACAGAAATAAAATGTATCACATTATTTTTCTAAAAAAATGTTTATTGAACTAAAATAAGGTATATAAGAATATTTAATTTTCAGAAACCTGAGCTTATTATTCTTATATACCTTTTGGGTTCAAAATAAAATCCACTAAAATCCACTAAGATTCATTGAACTACTCCGCAGCAAGCTGACGGAGAATCAAAAAAAATTATGTTACCGTTTCTAAACAGAAATGCAGAGCTAAAGTCGAATGTCATTAAGTTAAGGTGTTTACTGCAAAGAGCAGATCGTAACGTAGATTTGGCTTTAGCCGAATACAGCATGCAAGTACTTTATTTTTTTTTGAATAAAACCTGAGGTATTGGAATATAACATACGAAAAAGGAAACTCTACGCGAGCAGTACTAGTGGGTGCCAAATTCATATAATGTTCTTTAAAATTTAGATTTGCT
>CAYGRM010000288.1:0-4067 GCA_964352225.1 uncultured Saprospiraceae bacterium
TGGTTGCAATTGTCGATAAGGAATGGTCACACTTTGCCGACCGTATAACATGCTATATTTTGTACTAAAACAGATTCCATCTTTTCGAATGGTAAAGTAAGAAAAGTTACTTTTTTTGATCCATCCTTTAAAATCTGGATCAGCATATAATTGATGATTTTTGATTTCTTTTTTGATATAATTTTGAATGTACTTTTGATAGTTTTTTTTGTTTTCAAAAATATCCTCTAAGTACAACATTCGATCATTTTCCATATCAAAATTAAAAGCGATTAACTTTTGTCCTGGTGTCCAAGTATTGCTGAAAGTCATAAATCCGCTAATCACTTTATTCGAAAAATACTCGACTTCACCCCACGCAAAACCTCGCTCGGCTGCTCTCATTTTTGGGTCGACAGCGGTGTCTTGTTTTTTTACTTTTAATAAATAATTTCTGCATGCTTTGATCCAAGCATTAGTTTCTTCGTCCATTTGTTTGTTGAAGGACGCATTGGTTGTTTTGGGAAAAGTGATATCGTAACCTGTGGCATAATCAGCATATTCGACACAGCCGACGGTCAATCCTTCAACTGGAACTAGAGTGACTTTTTTATCATCTTGTATTCCAATGGTCAACTGATCTTGTTGTAAAAATCCATTGAAAGTTTCGACGGTTTGTCCTGTTTGGTTTTTAGCTTTTAGGGTGAAATTATGATTGATATCTATATAGCCTTTCAAGGTGTAGGATATATTTTTCTTTTTGTAAAAAGCTAAACCACTCAGTTGCTCGCTACTTTCTTTTTGTAAAATGATCTCCCAATCATCGTTGGTAATATTTCCTTGATATTTTCTGATCCATTTATTGTCGCCACAGTAGGAAGGAAATTTAACAATGTTTTCAGTTTCTGCTAAGGATAAATTTCCGCCTCGAGATCCATCGAAATTTTTCCAAAATCCATTGATAGTTTTTCCAGAGATTTTTCCACTCAAAATTCCTGATACTTTATTTTGCTGATCCAACTCTTGCAAATAAATATTTTGATTTTCGATAAATCCATTTAAATCAAAATCAGTATTACTTCGCAAGTAGGTCAATTTGCCTTTGCAGTCTGTCCCGTCAAAACCTAAAGTTATCGCTACATCATTTAAGTCATCGATTCGACCTTTGTAATGTTTGATCCATTGGATGTTGGCTTGATTTTCAAACAATGATTTGACATACTCCTTGGCGTCCATTTTTTGTGCAAGACAAAAAATAGGGGAGAGGAGGATTAAAAGTATTGTTTGGAGTTTTATCATTTAAGTGTTTTTATTATTTCATTTCTTTGGGACTTTTCAGCCATGCACATCTTTTTGATGAATTCGATAAATTTTACTTCATCGATTTTTATTTGTCCAAGGGAAATATTTAATTCTTGAAATCCCAATGCCTTGTTTAATTTGATGGCTTTCTTAGCTAATTTTCCTTTCAAAATTGAAGGGTCAAATTTGTCATTAACCACTAAGCAAATAAATTTTTGATTATGAACATCAACTAAATATGCATCTTCAATTATTTCCCAGTTGATGGTATCTTGATTAGTTGTTCGATCAAAAATTCCAATTTCGTTAATAATTATTTGTGGTCGAGTATCAAAAAAATGGAAAATGCTAATCGGAATTCCAAGTCCAAAAAAACCAACGCTGATCCATCCCATCATAATCTCAAAAGAACTGCTATCTGATTCCATAATCATCCAAATTCCAATGACTACAAATGGAACAGATAATAATAAAAGTTTGATGGCTCGCCATCGGGATTTATATAGTTTGATTTCTTCCATTTTTTCCTTTTGACGGCGGACTAAAGTCTGCGACTAAAATGAAAACAGAAATTGATTATTCTTATTGGGTTATTGAATATTTCAAGCTTATGGAACTTCTACCGAATTCAAAATATCATTAATAATATCCACTTGCGAAATATTTTCTGCCTCCGCTTCATAAGTCAAACCAATTCTATGACGCAATACATCATGGCAAACACTTCGAATATCTTCTGGAATCACAAATCCTCTTCGTTGCAAAAACGCATGTGCTTTTGCAGCTAGAGCAATATTGATACTTGCCCGTGGCGATCCTCCAAAATTGATAAGTGGTTTTAATTTGGCCAAACCATATTCTTCAGGTGTTCGAGTGGCGAAAACGATATCTAAAATATACTGTTCGATTTTTTCATCCATGTATACTTTCTTCACCACTTCTCTTGCGTTAAGAATCGTTTCGATAGAAACTACTTGTTCGACTTTTGGAAAACCACCTGATTGCAAATTCCGTCGAATGATTTCTCGTTCCTCTTCCTTGTTTGGATAATCTACTATTACCTTCAACATAAAACGATCGACCTGCGCCTCAGGCAAAGGATAAGTTCCTTCTTGATCAATTGGATTTTGCGTAGCCAAAACTAGGAATGGTTCTTCCAAATTAAACGTATCATTTCCAATCGTCACTTGTCGTTCTTGCATCGCTTCTAGCAAAGCACTTTGGACTTTTGCAGGCGCACGGTTGATCTCATCTGCCAAAACGAAGTTGGCGAAAACTGGACCTTTTCGCACATTGAATTCATTTTTGTTTGGATTGTAAATCATCGTTCCAATGATGTCGGCAGGAAGAAGATCGGGGGTGAATTGAATACGACTAAAATCTGCATCGATGGCGGAAGCCAAAGTTTTAATGGCTAAAGTCTTGGCTAATCCTGGCAATCCTTCCAAGAGGATATGTCCCTTAGTTAATAAACCAAGTAATAATCTTTCGATCATGTGATCTTGTCCGACAATGACCTTGGAAGTTTCAGCATTCAATTTTTCTACAAAAGCACTTTCGATATAAATTTGTTGGTTAAGTGCTTCGATGTCAACGGAAGTATGCATTATAATATGTATTTTTTACGAATTACGATTGATGAACTCGGGTTTGGATTCGATTTGAAAAAGCCCTCAAAAATGGTAATTTTTTTGGAAAAAACGCAATTGATTCTTAATAAGAAAAAAGGGTTTAACGGATTTTTAACTGTTTTGAACTACAAAAGGTACAAAAGAAAATATTTGTAGTCTTTTGAGCCATTTGTGGATCAAAAAATAAACTACTGAATTGTATCTGGAATTTCCTCAAACAAAGGAGCGACCTTGGTAGAATCTTTAGGTGGAGTAACTTCGGGAAGGTTAGGTTTGATGGGTTTTAAAGGCTTTCCTATCGTGTCGATGGAAGTTAATTTAGCTTGAGCGATTAGAATGGAATCGACTCGCTGCTCGGCGATTATGATGGCATTTTCTTTACATTGTTTCATGTATTCGGCGCGTCGTTTGGCAAATTTTTCAGCTACTGCTTTTTCGATTCTTTCAAATCTTTCCTCAGGTGTTTCTTTTTTCTTTGGCTCGCAGCTCAAGGAAAATAAAAGGAAAAAAATCAAATTTAAAATAACAATATGTGAAATTGGTCTTTTCATTTTTTTATCAAATTTTCAATTTCCTTCAAACGAATATTTTTGATAGAGTCCATATTGTAAAAAATCAAACTATCTTTTTGCTGGGCACAAAGGCTATCGAGATCTTGATTAAATTGCTTGAGACCTCGGTTGTAAAGGGTATCGACTGAATTTTTGAAAGCAACTTTTTGTTCGGCAGAGTCGTCAATACAACCTGTCGGAAAGATGCTGACTAGGAAGAAAAGGATGATTGAAATGGGAAGAATATTTTTCAAGATGTATTGGTTGAAAATAAAAAAGTAAAGGTAAGAAAAAAAGGAGTCAAGCGACCAACCTTAGCCCTGACTTCTCTTTCCCAAGATGTCTTTTAAAATCATTGCGGCATGTTCCCTCGTATTTTCAATGAAAAATTTGCTAGTATTTTTTCCTGCATTAATGACTCCAGCGATGTAAAGATTTGGAATATTCGTTTCCAAAGTTTCTTCATGATAAATCGGAGTTTGGTATTCATCATCTTGAAATTTCATTCCAATTTTTTTGAAAAAATCAAAGTCAGGTAAATATCCAGTCATGGCGAGCACGAAATCATTTTCGATAGTGATGGTTTTTTCAGGAGTTTGGATAC
>CAYGRM010000288.1:4077-8932 GCA_964352225.1 uncultured Saprospiraceae bacterium
TTTGGATACTGATTTCATCTTCTTTAATTTCGCTGATATTACTATTAAAAAATGCCGTAATGGAACCCTCTTTAATGCGATTTTCAATATTAGGTTTGATCCAATATTTAACCCGAGGACTAATGGAATCTTTACGAACTACCATGGTTACTTCAGCACCTTTATGGTACAATTCTAAGGCGACATCACAAGCAGAATTTGCAGCACCAACGACAACAACTTTTTGACCGATATAAGGATGCCAATCATCGTAATAGTGTTTTACTTTTGGTAAGTTGCCTCCTGGAATATTTAGTTTTTTAGGAAGATCATAAAAACCTGAAACAACAATGACTGCTTTACTTTGATAAGATGTTTTAGAAGTGTGTATGTGGAAAATATTATTGTCTAACTTATTGACTGTCAGTACTTTTTCGTAAAAATTAATTTTTAATTTCCACTCTTCATTTACTCTTCTAAAATATTCCAAAGCTTCTCGACGAGTTGGTTTTTCATTATGAGAAATAAAAGGAATCCCTCCAATTTCTAGTTTTTTGGAAGTAGAGAAAAATGTCATATTGGTAGGGAAATTATATAAAGAATTGACCAAAACTCCTTTTTCAATTACCACATATTTGAGTCCTGCTTTTTGAGCTTCAATCGCGCAGGTCATTCCGATTGGACCGGCTCCCACGATAAGTAAATCGTACATTAAAATAATAATTAAAGGTTAACTGTGAATGGTTAATTTCCTAAAATGAAAAATCATTGGAAGAGTCAACTGTTGAAAGACAATTATTAACCATTTTTACGAAGTTAACATTTTAAATGCTGATCGGGTTTTGATAACAGTCCCTTTTTTGTCATTGAGATCTTCGATAGGTAAGATAATGGTGAATGTACTTCCTTCATCTGGAGCACTTTTTATAAGAATTTCTCCACCAAGACGATTGGAAATTTTTTGACAGATAGATAATCCTAAGCCTGAGCCTTTTGACTCTTGCCGACTGTGTAATCGTTTAAACATATCAAAAATTTGACTGTGATAAGCTTCATCTATTCCGATTCCATTATCAGTAATACTGATGTGATGTTGATTATTTTTATTTTGATAATCGACTTCAATAGTTGGAGTAGGGTGACTGTTATAGAGCAGTCCATTTTCCATGATGTTTTTAAGTAGAATGAAAACCTGAGCCTCGTTAGTTTTGATAGTTGGTAGTTCTTGACAAATAATATGTGCCGTTTTTTCTTCCATCAGAGGCTGTAAAGTGGTCAATACTTGCTGAAAAGTTTTCTCTAGATTAACCTCTTCAATTTCAATTTTTCGTTCAGAAAATTTAGAAAACTCAAGAACATCTTCAATTAAAGTATGCATTTGTTTTGCATTCGTCACCACAAATGACAAATACTCATCAGCCACTTGGTCGTCCTGATTTTTTAGCCTCATTTCGAGTAATCGAGTAAAACTGATAATATTTCGGAGTGGTTCTTTTAGATCATGAGAAGCGATATGATTGAATCGCTCCATTTCTTTATTAGATTTGGTTAGGTCTTCATTTATTTTTTCTAATTCAGTAGTTCTTTGATTGACTTCATTTTTTAGTTTTCTACTAATCAGTTTTCTATATACTGATCGTTTGTAGAGTAAATAAGCAATGATACCAAGCGCAATCAAAGCTGCAATAAAAGCAGTCGAGGCGATGGTAGCTTTTTGGATAGTTAATTTGTCTTTAGCTTGTTGAGTTTTGAGCAGTTGGTTTTCCGCTTCTTTATTTTCGAGTTGGAATTGAATTTTTAATTCATTGAATTTTTGATTTCGTTCTCGATTAATCAAACTATCACTCAACATCTTTAATTTAGTTTGATAGATATAAGCTTCAGGATAATTGTCTTGAGCAGCATAACTTTTTGAAAGAATGTTATACAATTTTGTGACACTTCTTAAAGCACCTAATTGCTCTGCAATTTGAATACCTTCCATGCTTTTTTCGATAGCCTTGGAGTATTGATTGTTTTTAACATAAATTTCGGCAAGGTGTTCCAGGGAGATAATAACCTGCTCTCGATAATTTATTTTACTGGAAATGGTGTAGGCTTTCCGATGTGCTTCGAGTGCTTTATTGGGTAGGTTTTTCTTGGAATAGATAATTCCCATTTGATCTATAATTTTTGCTTCTCCAATTCGATCATTTTTTGCTAGAGCGTACATTAAGGCAACGTCGAAATGGCTGATTGTTTCTTCAAATTTTTCTTCATGGATGTATAAAACTCCTAACATGAAATGGGCATCAATGATCAGGGTTTCATCTCCAATTTTGCGTGCAATATGAAGAGCCTCATTAGCATATTTTGACGCTGTATCCCAAATGCCTTGCTCTTTCATCGCAGATGCCATATTGAGCAAGTTATCACTCATTTGCTGTTCTAAACCGAACTTTTCGCAACATTTTGCACCTTTTTGGTAAAAGTTGACCGCCTTTTCAAAATTCCCTATTTTCATTTGGGAACGCCCAATATTATTATAGGTTCGACAAATTAGGATTTGGTTATTCGTTTTTTTTGCTAGTTCGATGGCATCATCGAAAGACGCAAAAGCTAGATCCATTTTTCCTTGAATACTATAAGCAACAGCAAGAATATTTTTAGCGCGAATGGCTCCTTCTAAGTAGTTTAGTTTTTCAGATATTTCTAGACTTTTTTTAGCGAAAATCTCTGTTTGATCTGGTTTTGTTCGATGATATTCCCAACTTAGGTTTTCTAGGGTTTTCACTAATAAAGTATCTTCTACGGCATTTCCTAACTCAACATACAAACTATCCAGGTTTGTACCTGCAATAGATGTTTGAATGAGTATAAATACAAAAATACCAGTTAGGATTTTCTTCATGGAAAATTATTGAAATCCCGAAAGAGGGGTTCGGAATGATGTCTATTTGAAATGTACTTTTTTGGGTAGTGTGTGGAAAGAAAGGAGGGTAAATATTCTTATTATAGTATTGCAGAGTTTCTACCAAAAATGCGTTTTTAAGGATATAATACCTAAGTTTTGTGACAGGTATATTTTGTAATTAGGGTAGTTGTTGATCAGTATTCCTTCGCAGCTTTCATTACTAAATAATTTGCCACCCAACCATAAAAGAATATTCCAAGTGCAAAAGCATAAACCAGCACCATTGCTTGAATATTGGCAAATAAATCTAATCCAATAAATGCTAATCCGAAAAACCCAATCGTTGCTCCGTAAATAGCTAGGTATTTTCTAGCTTTACTTCCTTCTTCCATAAGAAATGTTCCTCCTACGGGAATCAACATAATGATAAACCAAATTCCTAGGGCTATCCATAAAATTCCAGATGTAATAAAAAAAAGCACACATAACGCAATTCCAATTCCTAAAAATACTCCAACCGTGTTGGAAGCAAATTTTTCATCATCGGATAAAGCTAATTTTCCTAATGGATGAAGTCGTAAAAATAAGTTGGAAAAAGGTTGAGCAATCCAAGAAGAAAAAGCCCACATGATGTAAAAAAGAATAAATGGATAAAAGAAAGGAGCTAGAGTAGGGTAGTTCTCGGCTAATTTTATGAAGATTACATAAACGATATAAGCTCCGACGATGAGTTGCCATCTACCTTTATCATTCATTTTATTAGTCCAAAGGAAGAATTTTAGGATTTGTCGATAGATAATATTTTTTCCTTTAATAGCTTCTTTGAGTCCAGTTTTGGCAAATTCAAAAGTAGGAGCAAGACGAAGTGCTTCTCGAAAATGAGTTACGGCTTCTTCATAATGATCATTTTCGATGGCTATCCAACCTTTGTTGGTATGGGCTAATGGATCTTCGGGGGATTTGTGTAGAGCGTAATCTAATGTAGCTTCTGCTTCTTTTCTCCGATTCAATTGGATAAGTGATCGAGCCCGTAAATTAATCAAATCAACATGTTCAGGATCAGATCCCAAACCTAATTCAGCATTTTTTAAAGCTTCTTCCCATTGATTTAAATTAAGTGCGATCGAACCTTTGATTAAAAAAAACTCTGCTCCATTTGGATTTAAAACTAACCCCTGATCAGCTGCAGCAATCGAATCATCAAAGCGATTGGCGAGCAAATAAATTTTAGCTTGTAAATAAAAAAGATATGGATTGTTGGGTTCAAGACCTATGGCAGATTCTATGAGTTGAGCTGCATTTTTATGATCTTTTTCAGTTGAATGACAAAAACCGAGTAATCCCATTGCGTAGGCATTGCTTGGGTTTTGATTTAATTCAAGACGCAACTCCTTCTTTGCCATCTCTATTCTACCTTGTTGCAAGAGGAGTTGACCTCTTTCCAAATGGATACTCATATTAGATTTCGATAATTTATGAAAGGTAAAAGTATCATTTAAAAGCGGGAAGTTTTCTTTGTCAAATAAGAAAAATTGAATTATTGAAAGGGGAAGATTAATGCAAAAATCTTTTTTGAGATAAGGTCAAATCGAAATCTATACTTTTTGTGACAGCTTTTTTTTTGAAAATAGAGGCGTAATGTACTGATAATTAGGCACTTTAAATATTAAAGTGACACATATAATAAAAAAACATAAAGCAAAAATACCATTTTTTGGGTAGAAAAATATCTTTTGCTTAGTCTATCTTTGTCCTATCAATCATGAACAACAAACAACTATCTAATAAAGATTAGGTAGAAGAAAACCAGATTAAAAATTCTGGAACCAATTTTTAAAATCCCATGAACTGCAGGTTTAATAAAACCCACACATTTCGAACGCCTTTTTTTATTTTATACTTTTTTGGAAAAAAGTTGATAACTAACACGCAACTTCCCCCCTCCTCCAAAAAATTAAAAAAGGTAACATTCAAACCACCTTA
>CAYGRM010000289.1:0-8887 GCA_964352225.1 uncultured Saprospiraceae bacterium
CATCAATGTTCTACGATCTTCTTTGAGCAAATCCAAATTAAAATTCATGTTCGATACATAATTAGCATCTCGAACTGGGTAAGTAAAATCAAAAGTTGATCCTCCCATAAAAGCGAAAAACAAACAAATTGCTGCTAACACACCTGTTGCGATGTACAAAGGCTTGAACAATTCTTCTTTTTTGGTTTTACCATTGATAATTTCTGAAATAGCTAATGTTCCTAAAACTGGAACTAAAAAAGCTGCTATCGCCAATACAGAATTTGGCGTCCGGAACTTACTATATAAAGGAAAATAATCGAATATCAATCGATTGAAAAATTCAAAATTATCTCCTAGTGAAAGTAACATCGTTAGAAGTACTCCTCCTCCAATTCCCCATTTGAGAGGTTCTTTGACAATCAACATTCCTAAAAGAAAAAAGAAAAATATTGCAGCCCCAAAATAAATTGGCCCAGCTGTCGATACCGTTTTTCCGACTGATCCCCAATACAATGGTAATCTCAAACCATTTGGATTTCCCCCTGACCTTTTTATCTGTTTTGCATAAGCAGAATTTGGTCCGACAGGTTCACCTCCACTACCTCCAACAACTCCTGGTATAAATGAAGAAAACAAATCCAACCATCCATTACTATATTGCATCGCATAATCCCATTCCAACCCTTTGGTATTACTACTCGTCTCTTCCACATTCGCCTCTTTTGTCAAAATGGGATCTCCCCGCATCGTATCTTTTTGATATTCATAGGTTGTCAACAAACTAGTTGCACTCGAACCCACAGCCAATACTCCACCAATTCCAAGATATAAGACAGCTTTTCCGAATGACTGCATTTCACCCTTTTGGGCATGTCTAACTAATTCAATCAATCCATAAATTCCAAAAACCATAAATAAATAATAGGTCATCTGAATATGGTTAGCATATAAATTAATTCCAAAACCTAATGCAAATAAAGTGGCTCCAAGCAAATATTCTTTTTTAAATGCCTTTACAATTCCGATTAACATAAATCCAAAAAATGCAAATGTCCTCAGCTTAGTCATATGCCCTGCTCCAAATAAGACCAGATTATTGGTCGTAATGGAAAAAGCTATGGCTCCAATCAAACTCACCCAAGGATTAACCCCAAACAAAAGCATCGTAATATAAAACCCAAGCATCATCGCAAAGAAATATCCAATAGGTCGTGGAATATATAGATGCATTGATTTTTCTACGTACTTTAAGGTATTAGTAGGTTGAACGGCTCCGATTTGATAAGTCGGCATTCCTCCAAACATAGTGTTTGTCCACAAGGTACGTTCGCCCGTTTCATCATAAAATTCGACCATTTCACGAGACATTCCCTTATGAGAAATGGTATCACCTGCTTGTACGATCTTCCCATTTAATTGAGGAGAAAAATACATGCTACATATCACTAAAAAACTTACAACTGCCACAATATGTGGAAGGGCTTTTTGAAAAATAGAAGAGTTATTCATATTATTTTTTCAAGGAGTTTAATTAATATTTACTGTTTTTACTTTGTAAATACGCGTTTTAATTATTCAAAGCTGATTATAAAACGCACAAATTTAACTTTTTTATTATTTATTTTTAAATCAAAAGAGGATCGGTTTTCCACATCCTTTTCCATGGAGAATCTTAAAGATTTCTAAAAAAAAATTCATCTACAGTTAACAATGAATTTTAGATATTTGCAAAAAAATAATCATGCGAATTTTTATCTTTACTCTTCTTGTTTTCTGTTTTTCCTGTAGCCCTAAAAACTCGAAAAGCATCATTTCAAATCCAGAAAAAATGTCCAATTTAACTAAAGAAAAAACCATCGACTGGCAAGGTCACCGTGGTGCAAGAGGATTACTTCCTGAAAATACAATTCCTGCATTTTTAAAAGCATTGGAGTTTCCAGTTACAACTTTAGAGCTAGATGTAGCGATCTCAAAAGATAAAATAGTTATCGTCACGCATGAACCCTGGTTTAATCATAAAATCAGTTCTCATCCTGATGGTAGGCCAATTTCGGAGGAGGAAGAAAAAACAATTCTACTCTACGAAATGACCTATGATGAAATCAAAAAGTATGATGTAGGCAGTCGAGGCAACGAACGTTTCCCAGATCAACAACCGTTGAAAACTTATAAACCTTCACTCCATGATGTAGTCAAAGCAGTCGATGAATATTGTAAAAAAACAGGAAGAGCCAAACCGAATTTTGACATAGAAATAAAAAGCGAAGAGGCTTATTATGGAAAATTAACTCCACATCCTGACGAATATGTTCGCTTGGTTTTGGAGACTTGCCAAGCAACTGGAATTGAAAATCGTTGTAATTTGCAATCTTTTGATATTGATATTTTGGAAGAAATACATCAGCAAGATCCTTCCATGGTAGTGGCCTATTTGATTGAAAATGAAGATTCCCCTGAAGATAATTTGAAGAAGATAACTTTTAAGCCACACATTTATAGTCCATATTTTAAATTACTTTCTAAAGAGGTTGTGGACAAAATGCATAAAAAAAAGATCAAAGTAATTCCTTGGACAGTCAATAAAAAAGAAGATATGCGTAAAATGATGGAAATTGGGGTAGATGGAATTATTACAGATTATCCTAATTATATTGAAGATGTAATTTCTGAACAAAAATAGTATCCCAACTCACCAGGTGATTTTGATTCGAATGTCGTCAACTTAAGTAAAACCTAGTAGTTTTTTCACCACAGGTTACCCAGATTTTCACAGATTATAAAAACATGAATCTGTGAAAATTTGCATAATCTGAGGTGTGTGTTTTAAAAAACAAAGTAAGTGCTATGCGCAGTTCAAAAAATAAAAATGGATAATTTCCTTAAATTGAAAACATTAGATTATGAGTCACCCAATGAGTAATGAATTTTAATTTCCAAAGAATATCAAAAAAATAAATAACAATGAGTTTTAGAAAAGAGCATGAATCAAAAAGACATCGACAAAGTGCTTGGCAAAAATGGTTGCCTATCCTTGGATTAGTCATCATAATTGGATTTTTTGGATCAGTACTGTGGAGTTCAGGAAGTTATAGTAATAGAGCAATTATAAATCAATATTTCCAGCCTACACAAATTAACAAATCAAATGGGGACGTATCAACTATTCTTGATAACAGTACTATTACAGACCCAAACTATCTTGAACAATTATATTGGTCTGCAGAATCTTATTACAATAAAGGAGATTTTCCGAAAGCCATTGAAGCTTATGGTTTTGTTTTAAAAAACAATAAAAACACAGCTTACAATATGGAAAATGTCAATTTTGCAGCTGCTCAATGGAATCAAGTTTTGATGTTTTTAGGAAATGAGGAAAGAGATAAAGCAATTGAAAAATTAGCGGAAATCACTATCTCGGATTTGCCTGAGCAATATAAAAATGATGCAGTTATATTAAAACATAAGCTTAACAGCTTTTGGTACGGTTGGGCAAATTAAACAGGTAAAATGGTCAAATACGGAATTTCCACCACGGAGGAAGAATTAAAAAGTATCCTCGAATTACAACAAATCAATCTGCCACGAAATATCTCTACAGAAGAGTTAGAATCTCAAGGCTTTGTTACCGTTGAGCATGACTTGGATTTGTTGACTCGAATGAATTCTCCTTACCAACATATCATTGCAAAAGAAGATAATAAAGTAGTTGGCTACACTTTAGTCATGCTTCCAAAATGGAAACATGACATCCCCGTGTTAGTAGAAATGTTCGATCAGATTGATTCGATTGTTTACGGAGGAGCATTGTTAAGTGAAGCTAAATACTTCACGATGGGGCAAGTTTGCGTGGCAAAATCACATCGAGGTCAGGGAGTCTTTGCCGGACTTTATACTGAAATGAAAAAGAGAATGAGTCCTGATTTTGATTATATCATTACGGAAATTGCTTCTCGAAATTATCGGTCTATTCGAGCGCATGAGAAAGTTGGTTTTGAAATAATCAAAACTTATCAGATTGGAGATGGGGAAGAATGGGTTTTGGTTTTGATGGATTTAAGAAAAAAATAAACAATGAATTTAGCGAAAGATTTTTTAGGTGAACTCAAACAAGAGGCAGCTGTAACTCGAAGATTTTTAGAACGTGTTCCATTTGAAAAACGGGACTTCCAACCTCATGAAAAATCAGAATCGTTAGGTCGATTAGCTATTCATGTCGCTGAAATAATTGCTTGGTGGAAGTCTTGTGTAGAAGATGATGAACTAAATTTTATTGATTTTGAGCCAAAGGAAATTGATTCAACTGAAGAACTTTTAAGTTATTTTGATCAATTGTTAAAAGAGTCAATTCAAGCCTTGGAAGAAGTAGAGGAAAAGGAATTTGAAAAAAATTGGTCAATGAAACATGGAGAAGAAATTCTTTTTACTTTAAATAAAAAAGAAGTGATGCGGAAATTTTGCACCAATCATTTGGTGCATCATCGAGCGCAATTGGGTGTTTATTTAAGAATGTTGGATGTGGCTGTCCCTGCGGTTTATGGGCCGTCAGCGGATGACTTTAATATTACTTTAGTGGAGTCATTTGAGTAAAAAGGTACTATCTGTTTTGAACCATATAAGGCATTTAAGAAAATATAAGTCCATAGTTGTAATCTTCTTATATGATCTTAAATGTCTTATATGGTTCAAGATTTAGCTCGCTTCGTTTTTACAAATCAACTAATACCCTCTCTTCTGTTTTCTCATCTTTTTGATAAGTATCCAACGCCTCGTAGATGACGTCATGAATCCGTCGACGAACTTGGTTTCGATATAACTTAGTATTCGCCTTGCTCGGATGAATCCGATTGGAAAGAAAAATAAAAATCAATTCATTTTCCGGATCAACCCAAACACAAGTTCCTGAGAAACCAGTATGCCCAAATGTTTTGTTGGAAGCTGATGAGGACAAAGAATTCGCTCCTCTCCTCCCCTTCACCACAAATCCAAGCCCTCGATGATTACCATATTTTGCAGTAGTAAACTGTTCAATCGTTTTCGGTTGGAGGTATCTTTGCTCGCCATAAGTTCCTCCATTGAGCATCATTTGAAACATAATTCCTAAATCATTTGCATTGGAAAAAAGTCCTGCACTCCCAGCTACGCCTCCAAGTAAACTAGCAGACTCATCATGTACATAACCTCGTAAAAGTTGTCCACGCCACCGCTCATCTTTTTCAGTTGGGACAATATGTTTTGGTTTAAACTTCTCCAAAGGACGATAAGCCGTACGTCTTAAATTAAGCGACTTGTAAAAATTATTTTCCAAATATTCATTCATCGGTTGCTTCATTTTTTCCTGCAAAACCCGCTGAATTAAATTGAAGTTAACGTCACTATATTTATATCGACCTCGTCTTTTTACTTTTAAGTGATCAATTTTAAACCAAATAGAATCAATCCATTTTTTATTAAAATACATATCATCTGCGATTTGAATCGAATACTCTTCATTTCCTTTTTTACAGAAAAACATATTACAATCTTCAACAATCGAATCTTTATTATTATAATACCTCGCAATCGGCATATTCGCTTGCAGCCCTGAAGAATGTGTCAATAATTGCTTCATCGTAATCCGTCCAATGGTGGATTCCTTATCTAATTTCAAATGGGATTTCAACCGATCTGCTAATTTGAACTCCTTATTTTCAAACAATCCCATCGCTGCTAAAGTAGTGGCAGATACTTTAGTAATCGAAGCCAAATCATACAAATCTGATTTTTGAACAGCACTCTTTTTCTTGTAGGTATGATATCCGAATGCTTGATCATAAATTACTTTTCCATTTTTGATGACCATGATTTGAGCTCCTGGAGTTGCTTTTTGGGAAATAGCAGCTTGAATAATAGCATCAATCCCAACTAGTTTTTCAGGAGAAATTCCCACCTCTTCGGGAACAGTATATTTTAATCGAGTAATAGGAGTTTCGATAGATTTTCCATAGGTCAAAGTTGGAGTCAAATCAATTTGCAGTTTTCCTTTGGCAGACATTCCTCCAAATAAAAGTTGAGGAACTAACGACTCTGTAATTTTATTTTTTTCAAAAACTTGAATAATCGAAAGCGTCGTATCGAGGTATTGCAAATTGAGAGGGTTACCAAAATTGACGACTGTCAATTTAGACGATTGAGACAATTCATTAATTGATTTCACAAAATCATGGTGCTGGAAAGTATCCAAATTTATATTATCTAAAATTAAAATGGGCGTGGAATGTTTGTGAAATACCGTCTTGATTGGTTGAATTTCGCCCGCTTCGTCTGGAGTATGATTGTAATTTTTATAATTAGCATATTTAGAAAAATATTCTTTGAAAACGTCTAACTTTTCATTGCCGACATTGATGATTCTAAAATCTCGTTGGTAAGTTTTAGTGTACGGAAGTAGCTTGTTATAATTTTGCGCCAAGGTGATCGAATGTTCAAAAAGTTGTCGAGCTTGATAACCAAAATATTCATTTTTTAAAACTGCGAGAGCATCCTCTATTTTTAATTCCGTCGATGGTAAATCTAACCCTGCATAAATTTTTGCCAATAAAACTTTTCGAACTTTATCGTTAATCACTTTTTCAGCCATCAATCCCGTCTTGACAAATTCCAACAAATAATCATAAACCACTTTCGCAGAATCTCGAACGATAAAAATATCTGCACCAGAATGAATCAATTCGTCAATAGTGGCTTCCTCTGAAACTTCCGCTACCATCAACCCATCAAACTCCATTTTCTCTGCTAGGTAATTTTTCAAAAAAAAGGATTGCAATTGATACAAACTATCCATTGCAAATATTTTTTCATCAATTTTAAAACCTGAAATTCCAGCTTGCACAATTTCTTTTTGACGATAAAGGAGCGTATCCAAAACTCCAGTTGTATCATTTTCCAATTGATAAAATTCTGAAAAAGAATTTCCCAAAGAGATTATATGCTCACTTTTTAGATTTTCCAACACTCGATTAGCACGCTCTAATTGTGTTGTTTGATCATTCTCAAAAATATGATTTGGGAAAAATTTATCATCGAAAAAAATTCGATTGGCGGAAGGAGAAATACAAAAATTGATACCTAGATTTTTACATTGTTTAAGGTATAATTTTTCTAACTCTTTTTGAATAGTATCGTTTTGAACGGCACCAATACTTGGAGCTAAGGGAAACTTCACCGCATCAGAAAATTGGTTATTGAGTAAGACTACTTCTTGGGTTCCGATTAGCAAAGGAATTTTACTAATCGCTTTTAGAGAATCTAAAATTTGAATATATTCTATTATTTCTAAATCCTCCAAGATAACTCCACCCAAGGAACCACTCCTAACTAATTGAAAAACAGTCTCTTTTATATTTTCCTTTTTTAGATCTGTTTTCAAAACCATCAGCTGTCCAATTTTCTCTTCTAAGGTCATCAATCTTAAAACCGAATCTGCTTTAGTATGGTCAACATTTAGGAAAGGGGTATTTC
The DNA here is from genome assembly GCA_964352225.1 of uncultured Saprospiraceae bacterium. Taxonomy (GTDB): domain Bacteria; phylum Bacteroidota; class Bacteroidia; order Chitinophagales; family Saprospiraceae; genus CAJQQY01. The sequence continues at coordinate 7,480 of CAYGRM010000289.1, forward strand.
GTACTACTCTATCTTCCTGCTGATGAAAGCAAGACGATAAAAAAGTGAGTGTAAATAGTATGAATAGTGCCCTTAGCATAATTATGCTGAGTTGAAAAATTTGAAAAATTGAGTTCGAAATATTGGTTGAAAATTGCCCTTTCTTGAGGTATTCTTAGAAGTCTGATCGGAATGATAGAAATTACTCTTTTTTATGCGTAAAATCAATGGTATTGTTTCGGTCAAATGATCTTTTCTAAGAAGTTGTTTAAGAATGTTCCTTCGTTTTTGCAAAAAGAATACAATCTAGATATTCTCCCCTTTTTAGAAACTTCTTTTTTAAATATCCTTCTTGTTCAAATCCAGCTTTTTCTAATACTTTTATCGAGGCTTGATTATTCGGAAATACACTTGCTTCCAAGCGCACTAGTCCACGTTCATTTAAACAGTAATCAGAAAAACTTTTCACCACTTTTGTCATTATACCATTTCCCCAAAACTCCTCGCCAATCCAATAACCAAAAACATCGAGATCAGGATTACCAAATGCCGGTTTCCCCAACAAACCAATTGATCCTATCAAGTTACCTTCTTTATTTCGAATCACCCAATTCCAGACTTTGCCCGTCCTTTTTTCCTTCGCTTGAATCATTTTGAGGAACTCATCAGCATCTGATTCTCTGTAGGGAAAAGGTACCGTAAGTGTATTGTTAGAAATATCAGGATGGCTAATGTAACGAATCAAATCTGCTTTGTCTTTTTTGAGAAAAGGTGTCAAGTTGATTTCATTGGTAACTTTTATCATTATTGTTGGAGTTTTTTTTTGAAAAAATCGTACTCAGTCCAACAGTTAATTCTAAAAATTAGTTTCCGAAAAAGAAAGGAAGAAAGTTAATTTTTAGTCTCTAATTTTCAAGTTAAAAAATGAAGATATTTACTCAAGATTGGATATTCCCGTTCATCCCAAAAGCCGCTGATAAGTTTTAGCCAAAGTATCTTGCGATGCTCCGTATTTAAACATTTGAAAAACGACACTATTCGCTAGCATCACACGAAACCAACTTCGCTCTTCATATTTTCGCGCAGACACGATGACTTCTTTTGGGATAATTTTAAATTTATATTTTTTTCTAGCTCGTACCATAAAATCGTATTCTTCCATGATTTTATAATCATGTCGATAACCTTCTAAATCATCAAAAACTTCTCTTGTGACAAATAAACTTTGATCACCACCTCGACAATATAATTTATCAAACCGAGTCATGTATTCATTAAATCTTAAAATCTTTTTGTTCGAATTAAATTTAAAACGGTAGCATCCCATTGGAAAGCCTTCGTCAACGGCTTCCCGAATATCAGTCATAAAGCTTGCTGGAGGTAGGGTATCTGCATGGACAAAATATAATATTTCACCTGTTGAGTTTTT
>CAYGRM010000290.1:0-8856 GCA_964352225.1 uncultured Saprospiraceae bacterium
GTTCCTTGGTGGATGATTTTCATTATTCCGATAAACATTCTTTTACTTTTTCATTATATTAGTTTGTAAAAATTTCAAAAAACTATAATTATGTCAAAAAATAAAAAACCTCAATCTGGATTCAATTTTGTTTTTTCCACAAATTCAGATTACCAACCCAATCATGAAGATGAAACTCCTGAAGAAACTATTGCTCCTGATCAACAAAAACTTCGAGTGATGATCGATCGAAAAAAGCGAAGAGGGAAAGAAGTAACTTTAGTAATCGGTTTTGAAGGAAATGAAGACGACTTGAAAGCGTTAGGGAAATATTTAAAATCCAAATGTGGTGTAGGTGGAAGTGTCAAAGATCACGAAATTATTGTACAAGGAAATCAAAAAGAAAAAGTTGTAAAACTATTGTTAGAAAAGGGATATACTCAGACGAAGGGTGCGGGTGGAAATTAAAATAGTTAGCAGTAGGCAGATTGCAAACTGAAATCTGCCTACTGAAAAACTAAAACTATCTACTAATTTCTAAATAGCCTTGGAAGACTCGATTATCATCAGGATCATTAAGTTCTAAAGTATAGAAATAGGTTCCATCGGGAACGTCTCTTCTCCCATTAAATGTTCCATTCCATTCATTTTTATAACCAACAGTTTCATAAATTCTATTTCCCCAACGGTTATAAATTCTAAGAACGCTATTTGGATAATCCGTAATTCCTGCAATGTAAAATACATCATTGACTTGATCTCCATTAGGAGAAATTGCATTAAAAATAACAATATCTGTACAATTGATAAAGATGCATACATTAGCAGTATCACAACCATTTGGATTACAAACCACGTAAGAGAAACTATCAATTCTTTCACAATAAATATCGCCAGCATTATACGTTACCGAACCATCTAAATTCAGCGTAGCTGTTCCATACAATGGTTGTTCCGAAATATACATCGAATCAATTCCTCCAAAAATAATATCGTTTTCTTTTACATTTACTACGACTGGTAGGCCAATGTCAACTGAATCTTTATCGTCCATTAACATCGGAAGTCCATCAAATTCCACCACACTTATGCATAGGTAAGTAGTGTCGCAAAATCCTAAATCATCACAAAACTCGATACAAGCTGAATCTTGGCCGATAGCCAAACCAGTATATTCAATTCCCAATATTCCAAAGTCTTCAAAGAAATCAACTTCAGTTCCACTTTCGCCAGGACAGAAATTTTGTAGAGAAACGACTGAACCTGGAAGCTGCGACGTATCTAAAAATAAGGTATCAGCCTGCCCAATGAATATGGTATCACAAAAAGTATCGGGAGTAATTACATCACAAGGCATAATCAAAATAGAATAACTTGCCTCGCATCCAAGACTATCAGTTATATCTACAACATATAAACCTACTGGCAAATTGACCCGATTTTGAGTATCCAATGAATCTGGTAAATCTGCCCAATCAAAACTATAAGGTGGTGTTCCTCCCACAATTTCAGAAGTAATTGTTCCTCCTAAATCACAGTCTGGAGTTACCACAAAATTAACTTCTAATGTCGCTGTGGATGCTATGCTAAAGCAACTTTCTCCTGCGATACATCCACTAGAATCTGAAACGATCAAACAGTAATCCCCTGCTCCAAGGCTTCCATTTTCATAGTTTTGAAAACCATCGGTAATGATAGTATCAGCAGGAGCATTGAAAAGGGAATCAAAGTCAATACTAAATATTACTGAGCCATTAGCTACTCCTACACATGAAGGCTCTAGCACATCAGTAATAGAAATATTTGCTGCCGGAACATTATCGGTCAAAACAAAATTGTAAACTAATTCACACATCGTAGAATCTAAATCAGTAATCGTAACAGAGTAATAACCTGAGGACAAATTATTTTCAGTATCAGTTCCACTTGCCCAACTAAAGGAATAATTTCCGCTTCCACCAATAACATTTATGGTGGCTGAGCCATTTGCTACGCCACAATCAGGAGCTTGATTTACCGTCAAAGATCCTGATAAAGGGTTTTGTTCTTCAATGATTACTTCGATTACATTTGGACAGTTTGGATTAGTTGGATCAGTAATCGTTACAAAGTGAACCCCTGCCGTTAAGTCATTTCGAACTGCAGCTGTGGAGTTATTTTCCCATAAAAAATTCAAAGTATCAGGCATCAAAACTGCGGAACCATTTGGTGCAAAACAAGTCGCAGGTGTCGTGGTTGAGGTAGCAGTTGGTCCATCTGAATTTTGAATAATCAAATAAATGGTATCTGTACAAGCTGGTGTATTATTACTTTGAATCGCGATTTCATAACCTCCAAATGGTAAATCCATTCTTATATTTCCAACACCAATCGGTGACCCTACATCAGGACTCCAAGTGAATGTATAATTATTAGGATCGTCAACTAAATTTATTGTTGCCTCTCCGGTCGCGTTTCCACAAGTCGTTTCCACCGTAATTATGCTACTCACTTCTATATCATCGCAAGGACAAACAATCACTTCCATCATGACATCCACGGTATCTTGGCACCCTACTAAATTTTCAACTATTAAACTATAAAGTGATCCAGCAATCGGAGTGACCATAATGCTATCCCCTGTTCCAAGTGAGGATCCATTTTCTAACCATTCATACATTATTCCATTTCCACCAACCAAAAGAATAGTTTCTCCTTCACAAGCAATTGCGGGGTTAACGAGGACTTCTGCCTCAGCTCCTTCATTAACACTTATTGTAATTTGTTCTGTTGAAAAACATCCACTAGTTGTATCTGTTCCTGTCACTTGATAAATCGTTTCAACCGAAGGACTCACTACGATTACCGAACCATTTCCAATTGGGGTACTCGTTGTTAAATTTTCCCAAGCATAAATATCTGCCCCACTTCCAATCAAAGCTACTTCGTAACCATCACAAATAAATGAGGTTGAACTTGAAGTAATTTGTACATCAGGAGAAGCTAATACTTGGATCACCACATTGGCCGTATCAAAAAATCCAGGAAAGGCATCATCCTCTACAATTACTTGATAATTATAAGTGTTGGCTGAAAGTCCATTTGAGAAAATTGGATTTGGAACATTATAAGCACTTAAATTTCCAGTTGAAGGATTACCAGCATCTTCTACCCAAACGTAATCAGTTCCTCCCGAAGCTGAAAACTGAATAGTCGTCTCGGCACAAATAATAGTATCATAAGGTTCAACTGAAATAGTTACCGCTCCGCCTATTTGAACCTGAACTATTGCCTCATCTGTACATCCTGATGCACTCGTAACCGTAACTGAATAGTCAGTATCAATGGTTGGAGAGGCAATCGGATTAGAACTTGTCGGATCATTTAAAGTAGCTACCGGTGACCAAGAATAAGTATATGATGCTAATCCTCCAATCACCGTTGGCGATAAAGTAGTACTACCTCCTGACTGTACAAAAACTGTAGGGCCGCCATCAACGGTAATTCCTAGTGCTCGGATTACACTTATCGTATCTCGATTTATTCCTCCACAGTTTGGTCGGGTAGTTTCTAAAATATATTGCAACGTATCTTGAACAGTCGCATTATGATTGACTGTCAAAACTGGATTTGGAATATTTGTCGCACTTAAGTTAGTAGTTGAGGCAGGAGATATCGCTAACCAATTATAAGTATAATTGGAAAGTGATCCACAAGATGGATCTCCAAGATTTGCAGAAATTGTCGTAGCAGAAATTTCACAAAAGATCTGATCATTTCCAGCATTCAATAATTGAGGTTCGCCAAGTGGAACTTCTGCAATTTCACAAATTCCTAAACCCGTTGAATCAATTCTAACAATGATATTACATACTTGAGCATCACTCACAGGTATAGAATGAGAAATAGGTAAAATAGCATACGCACCAATCGGGCCATTTTCAGTAATCGTTGCTAAAAGTTGATCTCCAATATTCACATCTCCAGAACCATCTTGATCAAAATAATATTCTACATCAAATGGCACCGCAGGAAATGCAGTTCCATTGTTTGAAACTGCCCCTTCAAATTGGATGGTTTCTTCATCTATTCCCGAACAAGAACTTGTGATACTTGAAAAAACAAAACTCAACGTATTTTGGATAACTGGCAAATCAGTTAATGCTCCATTATTAATCGAGGTAATCGCATCCACATCACAAACTGTCATAGAAACACTACAGGTCAGCTCTTTTCTCTGAATAGTATTTAGACCTGCCTGTAAATTGTTAACCGCACAATCTACATCTGGAGTAATTACATTAAAAGTAAAAACAGCTGAATCGCCTTGCAATAATCCAATGGGTAAATGCCAATAAAGTAATTGGAAATTTCCATCAACTTCAATATCTGGTTCCGACAAAACCCACCCACCGGGCTCAAAGGTCGCTGTAGTATTTGGATCATAGGTAACTCCTTCTGGCAAAAGAAGAGAAACCAAATCAAAGGAATCTGTCGCAGTTGTAGTTAAGTTAGTAGCTGTAATTTCAAGTGGTGCACTTGCATTTGGAATTAAAGCACTTGAATTAGAAAAATAGATTTCAAATATTTTATCTAATCCCGTAGTCGCTCCATTTATCTTAATCGGTAAAGTTTCTCCCGTTTCATAGTTGGTGGAATCTCCACAATTTTTCAAACCTTGAAATGCATAATAGGAAATAGAACCACTTAAGTAATCGCAATCAGTAACAAATTTATAGCGAATTCGATACTCATTTGAATCGGTCGGACTCAATGGATCAAACCCTGACAATCCGTTTTGATCCAGATAAGGATGTAAGTTTGAAAAATCAGTATACTCATAAATATCTCCTCTACTTGTCGTCGTCGTATAAACTGGGTCAAGCAAAACTGGTTGGTAAGCAGCTCCAGAGGGATACGCAACCTCCACACTTCCCGGAACTAAAGTTGCCCCCTGCATTGGTAATATGATTTGAGAACGGATATCATAAGCACTTCCCAAATTCGTATTTCTAATTAAAATAGCAATCGTATTAGTATCACAAATATCTGGATCTACGGTAGGTTGCTCTATGATATTTGCATCTAACGAAGGATCAAGTGTCGTTACAGTCAAGCCTAAGGTTACATCGTCACAAGGAGGATATAATTCAGGATTCCAATTAGGCTCTGAATAAGCAATACAATTCCATCCAACTCTTGCATTAAAGTTGGTTGTGCCACATTCATTAACTAATGCTTTTATCCTGATCACATTACAAATGTCATCAAAAGTAGAAGTTGCATTTCCAATTTCTAGAGCATTGGTGAAAGCAAAATAATTACTCCCTGACGAACCATATTGAGTCACTAATAAATTAGCTATGGCCGTTGGATTTGTAATATCTTCAATTGAAACCACTTCAATAGCTCCTGATGGATCTTCCAACGAAAACCAAGTCAGTCCTGCTCGTCCCACAAAGGAAGCATTACACATTTGCAAATCCCAATAAGCAGTATCACCTGCTAAATTAAAATTTGGATTAGAAGCTGTCACCAAGGTTAACTTAGGTGGATCAGAATAAAAAATATCATTATCTGCTGATTCTATTTTTTGTTCTGAGCAACTTCCATCTCCTATATCTATGGCATAATATCTATCTCTATAAAAAACCTCTGGATCAAAATTATATTGATTATCACCATTGCTACTTCCGATTTCAGATTGACAATTTGGAACTACTTTAATTCTAAAACTAAAAGAATAACTCAACACATTATTCAAGGCAGGCACAAATTGCAAAGTGTCAAATTTCCCCACATAACGCCCATTATCTGTTACATCAAATCCTTGAACTGAGAAATAATTATTTCCAAAAATTGGATGTCCTGGAATGGAAATTTCCGTTTCAAAGGTTCCAAACGATTCCAAGATGGCAGGATCGTAATCAATTACAATCGAATCAATTCCGATTGCTTGACGATATTCCGTTCCGAACCATTCTGTAAATCCATTATTTACGGTTATCAAATTGTAGTTTAAAAATTTCTCTTCACAGCCTTCTGGAAAAGCACTACTTGATGGGAAATTTACAATCGTTTGATTTTTTGCAATGGTAAAAATATCCCCAAAATGATCACAGGCTTCGTTCACCCCATCAACTGTGGCATAACCAAATGCTCTAAAATCAGGCACTTTGGTAAATTTAGAAGGATAAGGTCCATCTGGATTTAGACTAAAATTACCGATAAACTCAACGGTATCATTTGGCTGTAAATTTAAACCAAGTCCTGTCAAACAACTATTCAAATCAAAAGTCATCACTTTTGAACTATCAATAATGGTTACCTCCAATATGGAAGCATCTATATTGCAAAAATATTCATTTCCAAAATTTGTAAATCGCACCAAACCAGTATCAAACAAAAATGTTTCTGTGCTATCTAATGATTTATTTGGGTTAGTATAGGAAATTACCATTCCCAGACTATCACTTATCACCTGATCTCCAATCACATTTACAATAGTCATTTCAATACTATCGCATGAAATAGCTACTTTCTTATTCGCTAAATCTTGATCGAAAGAAGTCATGTAAGTAGCATCTGTATATCCAAAAGTCGTCCGACTCACATCAAACGATTTAGTGGCAACTCCAACAGGACAAACAAAAGTCAGAGGAGGACAAGGAGGCATCTCAGCATGTAACTTCGGCCCCTGCAAAGTATCACAATGCCAAATATGTCGGCAATCACAGGGTGGACAATAATAGGCAAATTCATATGGAAAATTAACGAAATCTAAATCCGCACTACAGTCCGCTTCGAAGCCTAAAACCACTTCATATTCTCCCGTAATAAATGGTGTAAATGATGCATCAAAAACTAAAAATAAAGTATCATTACTAGTCACATTGCTCAATAATGGAATAGGAATGGTTCCCCCATTTCTAATTAATTGAATCGTAGAAATAACTGGAGTTACTCCTGCTGGTAATTTCAAATTAACTTGAAATTGTTCTCCTCCTGAACAGTTTTTCTCAAAACGACTGGTCGAGCGATCCACTACTTGACTAATATAAAAAGTGTCTTGTTCGACAAAAGCATCTGGTTCTGAAATAGTATTAGAACTAGAAAGTCTATTATTTGGGCGAAAATAATTTCCACGTAATCTTACTACTCGTTCCATACAGGCATTATCATAATCTACTCTTGCACTAAAACTAGTTCCAAAATCATTAGCACAATCTCCATCCGGCCCAGGAATTTGAGCATTGGAACAATCAACATCATAAATTACTGTAATCTCAAATTCTTCTCCTATTCCTAAATCATCAAAAAATCCATCTCCATCTAAATCTTCCAAACCTGATCCCGAACCATCTGGATCGGTTGAAAATAACGGATTATTATCAATCATATTCATGGCTCCAGACAATGGAACAATTACTCCCGCAATCGAAATTTGAGTAATAAAAAATCCACCATCCGCAATAGCAAATCCATTTCCCAACCCAATGCCTGTTTCCAGATTTAACATCGCTCCAAAACCTGGGTCAACTTCAGCTCCATTATTGGTAAAAGTAACCGTAGAAATTCCTGATTGGCAATACCCCGAAAAGACATTTGGAATACTTCCCGAATCTTCGACTTGAACATTGGCATTTCCTTGACCAATATTGACAAAATCAGAGGTAGTTATCGTATTACAAAATCGTCCATCACATCCCCACGAGATTTCATATTGAGAAGCTCTAGAGCTGATACAATTTAAAACACAAATATTTTCCGTTATGGTAACCGTTTCGTTTGGATCAAAAAATCCGTCTCCATCTCCTGCTCCTGCTCCAACTGTATTGGCTACCAAAAAAGTCCCATCAATGATTGCTTCGATTAAAGTATCACCCGTCACCAACATCGTTTTAGTAATAGGTAAAACCGTCCCATTCACTTCGATACTTTCTACATAAATCCCTGAGCCTTGGGTATTGGAATAAACCACTTGATCTACAAATCCATCTAATCCAGAATTGGTTACAACAATATCTCTTGAAAAACAATCACCTGATCTAGCCGGACCATAAGTATTATTTACGACTCCCGTAAATTGCGGAACTGCAAAAGCATCTCTATATTCTGTATTGATATCACTTTCCGAAAAAGGAGTTCCTCCCATCGTATAATCAAAATTCCAAGTGTTCTGAACTTGAATTGCATTATTCAAAGTTAAGGTATCAATGTATTCACATTTTGCTGAAATAGTAAACGTAATATTGACCGAAGTGATTCCAGAAGGATCTAGGTCTGGCAATCCAAAAATTGGAGAATTGGGATCTGAAATATTGTCTAACGTTACACCTGCAGAAGACTGCGCAGAGATAAACTCAGACAATTCCACTCCCTTAAACAAATCCAAAGTTGCTGCAATATTCTGACGAGCATCAGGTGAAAGACCATTCAGACTAACCGTTACGGTTGCTGTATCTGGCTCACCACATATATTCAAAAAGTCAGGAACGGAAGTTGGACTTTCGAACTCAACTTTTAAATTATTCTGCGCCATCAAATTTTGGAAAGGTAGAACTGCAAAAAATAAGATTATTAAAATGGGATTAAACTTCTGATTCATCTAGGTGCAATTTTTATGGGAAATATTCAAAGTTTGTTGATAGAGAATTTGATTTGAATATCTCTTCAGAGATTATAACTTTTTAAATAAAAAAATCTAAACCAAGAGCAAGTCTAATCAATGAACTTTAGGTGATTCATTGGCTGACTTTTAAAAGTTGGTTTAGATTCTTTTTCCGTTACCGTCTTTTTGTCCAAAATCGTACCAAAATGAAAGATTTTATCTACATTTTACACTTTACTTTTTATTAATATATTTTAAAAAATATACTTGTTTACTTACTGATAATC
>CAYGRM010000291.1:0-8816 GCA_964352225.1 uncultured Saprospiraceae bacterium
GCAAATGGAATTATGCATGATAAATTTTTTATTATTGACCGAGATGATGTGGATAATGCTTGGGTTTTAACTGGATCGATGAATCATACGATAAATAACTTAGGCTGGGATTATAACAATATAATTACAATTCAAGATCAGACCTTAGCCAAAGCTTATACTTTAGAATTTAATGAAATGTGGGGCAGCGATGGAGCACAGTTTGATGCGAATAATTCTAAGTTTGGAAATGAAAAAACGAATAATACTCCTCACCGTTTTTCTATCAATGATATTCCAGTAGAATTATACTTCTCGCCTACCGATGGAACTGCTCAACGAATTGTGGAAGCTATCGATGCTGCCGAAAGTGAATTAGCTTTTGCTGTTTTAGTTTTTACTGAAAACAGTCTGGGAACTGCTGTCAAAAATGCCTACGACCGTGGAGTAACAACTCAAGGAATTATCGATTATGTGGAATTCAGCGGGAGTGAATTTAACTATTTATTGGATAATAATATTGATGTGCAAGACTACCAAAATGATGATGGATCGCAATGGCCTGATGGACCGACCTTGCATCATAAATATGCGATTATTGATTATGCTCCGGGAAGTGCAACGCCACTTTTAATTACTGGTTCACATAACTGGAGTGCCTCCGCGAACTCAATTCATGATGAAAATACATTGTTGATTTATGATCATACTTTAGCGAATATTTATTATCAAGAATTTTCTGCACGGTTCCAAGGTTTCACAGATGCAACGAATGATGTAAAAATTGATCCTTTGGAAATTTCTCCAAATCCGTTTGCGGAACAACTCAATTTTGAGGTTCCTGAAAATGGAAATTTGATCGTGAGTGATTTAGCAGGCCGTATTCTTTTTCAAGAAAAAATTGCGGAAGGTTCTAATCAACTAAATACCAAGAATTGGCTAAGTGGTATTTATTTTGTAAAATTTGCTGGGGAAAAAACTCAAAGAATTGGGAAAGTGGTTAAGCAATAGTTTTTTTTGCCGCTGACTTTTTATGACTGATATGACTTTTCACAGACTAAGTATACAAATCAGCGTAAAGTCTTAATAGTCATAAAAAGTCAGCGGCAAAAAATCACCTCCTCCGATTCACCTTAAAATCAAAAACATCCCTCCGATTGTAATGTCCCGAAACATCCAACGACATCCGTTCTTCATAAATCTGATCCATGTTTTCAATCGTAAAAAAGATCATTTCTTCTACGCCAACTTGTGGTTGTAACAATACTTTCCCGTCAGGGCCGATCACACAACTCGATCCATCCAAAACCATTTGATCTGGATGCTCCATCAAATAATCCGGCAATTTTAACTCCTTTGGAAAATCGCTCCCGCGCATCACTTGCCCTACAGCTACCACAAAACATCGTCCTTCGAATGCATACTGTCGACAAGTCACTTGATGCATTTCATGAACCATCGGAAATAGTGAAAAATGAATATGCTCATTGCTTTCATGCATCGCCATCCTCGACAGCGGCATCCAATGTTCCCAGCAAATCAATCCTCCGATTCTCCCAGCCGAAGTATCTACCGCATTCAAATCTTTTCCATCTCCCAAACCATGCACTAATTTTTCGGTAAATGTCGGCATCAATTTTCGTCGATGACAAACAATCTCTCCCGTCGAATCAATGATAATAAATGAATTATAAATCGTTCCGTTGCCCACGCCTTTCCGAACAATTTCATTCATGCCCATGACGATCACGATTTTATTTTCTTTCGCTAATTGGCAAAGTTGTTTCGTTTCCGAACCGCCGACTTCGACACTATTTTGATACATTTTAGCAAAAACCTTTTTCATCGGTTCGTGATTCCAACGTGCGACATCTGGACAATGATCCAACCAAACTGGATATCCACTCAACCATGTTTCTCCAAACACGATGAGTTCTGCATTTTGCACAGCGGCTTGTTGGATAAGCTGAATGGCTTTTTCCATACTCTTTTTTAGATCGAGATGGACAGCGGATTCTTGAACGATGGCGAGGTGGGTTGATTTTTTCATGTTATGTGTTTTTTGCCGCTGACTTTTTATGACTCTTATGACTTCGCGTTGACTAAGTCCAAACCTAATATTTTTTATCAAAATATAAAAGTCTGTGAAAAGTCATAATAGTCATAAAAAGTCAGCGGCAAAAAAAAATAGGCGCAGCCCTCTCGAACTGCACCCACTCAAAGAATAGCTATGGATTACTAAAAAGAAACTTTTGTTGTTAAGCCCAAATTTATGCGACGTTCGCCATTTGCATTTTACTCGATAACTTCACAAATTCATTCACTACGATTTCTGTCACATAGCGAGTGACTCCATCTTTATCCTCGTATGATCGATGGGTCAATTTTCCTTGAATTGCTACCTCGTCACCTTTGGCTAAAATCTTTTGAAAGTTCTCTGCATTTTTTCCCCACGCCACTAAATTGTGCCATTGGGTTTCGATCACTTTTTCACCTTTGCCATTTTTATAAATGTCGTTGGTCGCGATAGAAACGTTTGCGACAAATCTGCCACTTTCTAATTGTTTTACTTCTGGGCTTTTTCCTAATCGTCCGATGAGTTGGACATTATTTCTTAGATTACTCATATTATTAATTTTTTTAGATTTGTTAAATGAATTAAAATTCTCCTTCTTTGAAATGTTGTTTGCGGTAATTTTCAGATCGTGATTTTCCTTTTTTTGGAAAAATTGCTTCGCTTGTTTCGTGTAAAATTTAAAATCGATTACTAAGTATTTAAAAAAGTCGTTGGCTGTTTTGATAAAGCCTTTTGTTGAAAAAATATTTGTATTTTTCATGGTTTGTATATTTTTTGCCGCTGACTTTTTATGACTTTTATTAAGACTTTTCGCTGACTTGTTTCTATATAATTATACATCTGTGTAAAGTCATATTAAAAGTCAAATAAAGTCTGTGGCTAATTTTTTCAAAAAGAGCGCGACACTTTCGCCACGCCTAAAACGTGTAACACAATATTTTAAATGATTGATAATACAAAGATAGGGGGAGGTGCAATCGTTAGTCGTTTTTTAAATGAGTAATGTCGATTGTAGCCGATTGTAGCCGATTGTAAACGACTAAATATTACAAAATAAACCGTAACCAACTGGATATCAACACTTTATAATTTAGTCAAAAGGTAGAAATAATAATAAAAATGAAAATCCAATATCTCTCCGACCTCCATTTCGAGTTTCCACAAAACCGAAAATGGCTCAAAGAAAACCCCATCATTCCAAAAGGAGATATTCTTTTAGTCGCAGGAGACACTTATCATCTAGGCAATCAATTCACCAACCCATGGATTTTTGATGAGCTGTCAGATAAGTTTGAGCAAGTATTTTTGATCCCTGGCAATCATGAATATTTTGGAAAATTCGATGTCGCTCAATCCAAAAACCAACTCCATCTCGAGATTCGCCCAAATGTCAATTTGTACCATAATCATTCGATTGAATATAAAGGTGTCCAATTTATTTTTTCTACCCTTTGGTCAAAAATCGAAAAAGAAATCGCAGCAGTTTACAAAGGAATGTTTGATTTTCGCTTAATACATTTTGAGGGAAAACCATTTTCCATTGAAAATTATAATGAATTACATCAAGCAAGTTTAGATTTTTTGACCAACGCAATTGAACAAAAAACCGTTGACAAATGTGTGGTCATGACTCATCACCTTCCCAGCAAAAAATGCAATGCCTCAGAATTTCAAGGAAGTGCATTGAATGAAGGTTTTTGCACCGACTTGACAACATGGGTGGAAGACTTATCGGTTGACTTTTGGATTTATGGTCACAGTCATCGAAATATACCTGATTTTAAAATTGGTGGAACTCAATTGCTCACGAATCAGTTAGGATATATTGGACTCGGAGAGCATGGCAGTTTCCGCCGAGACGCAATTTTTGAACTGTAGCTGGACTCTCCCGAGTCCAGAGTCCAAAGTCCAGAATCCAGAATCCAGATTCCAAAATCCAGAATCCAGAATCCAGAATCCCTATCAATCAAGTCCAGAACAATAATGAAATGAAAAAAATAATTCAAGAAAGACTACTCGACATTCAAAAAGAAAAAAACATCAAAATCCTTTTTTCCAGCGAAAGCGGAAGTCGAGGTTGGGGATTTCCCTCACCTGATAGTGATTATGATGTTCGCTTTTTTTACGTTCGACCTAGAAATGAATATCTTTCAATCAGCGAAGGAAAAGAGCAATACGATTTTCCGATTAATGACTTGTTAGATATTAATGGTTGGGATATTCGCAAGACGCTTCGATTGATGATGAAGTCGAATGCTTCTCCATTGGAATGGTTGCAGTCGCCAATTATTTATATGGAAGAGCCTGGTTTTCGAAATGAGATTTTCGAAATGGCGAAGCAATATTTTATTCCTCGGCACACGGCAAATCACTATTTGGGTATTTCTAAAAATTTATTGGAACAAGGTATCGTAGGTGAGGAATTTAAAATCAAAAAATACTTTTACGTTTTGCGTTCCTTGCTTTCCGCAAAATGGATTATTGATAAAAATGAAGTTGCCCCAATGGAGTTTCACATTCTAATGGAGCAAATTCAAGATCGAACTAAATTGGTTGAAGCGATAAACATTTTATGGGAAAAGAAAAAAATCGCCATGGAAGGAGCGGTAACATCTGTCCAACCAATTATCCATGATTTTGTAAAAACCGAATTTGCAAGGTGCGATGAAGCAGTCAAAAATATCGAGCGACGGGAGAATGATAAAACGGAGTTAGATATTTTTTTTAGAAAAATAATTGAAGAATATAGCTAGAAATGACTATCCAAGACCTTCGAGACAACAATTTAATCTTACTAGAATGCATTTCAGGCAGTCGGGCTTACGGGCTCGACTTGCCTACTTCTGATACTGACTTAAAAGGTGTTTTTATTTTACCAAAAGAAAAATACTATGGATTGGATTACATTCCTCAAGTCGCGAATGAAACTAATGATGAAATTTTTTATGAGTTGAAAAGGTTTTTTGAACTGTTAGCTAAAAACAATCCGAACATTTTAGAGTTACTCAACACGCCGGAAGATAAAGTCATTTTCAGACATCCACTTTTTGAAAAATTAGATGCCTCTATTTTTTTATCAAAAAAATGTAAACACTCTTTCGCAGGTTATGCGATGGCTCAAATCAAAAAGGCAAGAGGCCTAAATAAAAAAATCGTTAATCCAATCTCAAAAAAGAAAAAGAACATTTTACATTTTTGCTATGTTATTCATGAGCAAGGTTCGATTCAATTTTTAACTTGGTTAAAGAAAAATAATTTTCAACAAGAGAAATGCGGTTTAGTCAATATTTCGCACATGAAAAATTTATATGCGCTTTTTTATGATAAAAATGGAGAAATGAATTTTAATGGTGTGATGAAAAAAGAAACTGCCAACGACGTATTATTAAGTAGTGTTCCAAAAGGTACAAAACCAATTTCACATCTTTCATTTAATCTGGATGGTTATGCAAAATACTGCAAGGATTACAAAGAATATTGGAGTTGGGTAAAATTGCGAAATGAGGCTCGCTATGAAAATACTGTCGAACATGGCAAAAACTATGATACCAAAAACATGATGCATACGTTTCGATTATTGCATATGGCGGAGGAAATCCTAAGAGATGGAAAAGTAAATGTCCATCGTAAAAATCGTGATGAATTGTTGGCGATCCGTTTTGGTGAATTTTCTTATGATGAACTTATCGAAAGATCCAATCAGATGATTCAAAGAATCGAAGATGCACATTCTAACAGCAAGTTGCCTGAAGTTCCAGATATTGATTTGATTGAAAAGATGTTAATTAAAATCAGAGACCAATGGTATCACAATCATTCTTAAATTTGCAAAAAAAGGTTTTATGTTTAAAAATAAATTAGCTCGCAACATCATCATTCTCCTTATCGTCATCGCTAACATCGGTTGTGATCAAATATCAAAAAAAGTAGTTCGTGAATCTGTCGAGCCAGGAGATCGTATCGAAATTATCAATCAAAACTTCCTCTTGATGAATGTCGAAAACGATGGAGCGTTTTTGAGTTTAGGAAGTAATTTCTCGCCCGTACTTAAAAAAATTTTACTACTTGGCTTACCCATGATCATGTTGATAGGAGTTTTGCTTTATCTTTTTACACAAACAAAATTACCGAAAACCGCTTTGATCGGTTGGAGTTTTGTCATTGGCGGAGGAATTGGAAATATGTATGATCGCATCAAATTTGGTTCGGTGACAGATTTTCTATTCATTGATCTGGGAGGTATTTTTAGGACCGGAGTTTTTAATATGGCTGATGTTTCGATTATGGTTGGAATGGGTTTTTTGATTTTATTTTATATCCAGGATGCCATGAAAAAAGAGGAACCATCTGTAGAGTCAGATCCCCAATAAAAGAGTCTGCTCAATGGATAAAAATAAAATTGCCGTTGACGTTTTCAATAAATTAGCTAAAACGTATCAAGACAAATTTATGGATGTGGATTTGTACGAAGACTCGTTTGATTTTTTTTGTCAAAATATTAGAACAGAAAATGCAGAGATTTTAGAAATCGCTTGCGGTCCAGGAAACATCACTAAACATTTATTAGATAAAAAACCAGACTTGAAAATTTTAGGAATTGATTTAGCCCCCAACATGATTGAGTTGGCAAAGATCAATAATCCAACGGCAAATTTTAGAGTAATGGATTGCAGAAATATCCAAACAATTGACAAAAAATTTGAGGCCATCATGTGCGGATTTTGCTTGCCTTACCTTTCCAAAAAAGAAACTTCCCAACTAATTTTTGATGCTTCCAATCTTCTAAAATCGAATGGACTATTTTATTTGAGTACGATGGAAGATGATTATTCCAAATCTACTTTCAAAAAAGGAAGTTCTGGTGATGAAATTTTCATGCATTATTATTCTGCTGATTTTTTAAAAAATGAATTGACTAAAAATGAATTTCAAATAATACATTTAGATCGAAAAGAATATTTTCATAACGAAGAAAAAACTACTGACTTAATTATTATTGCACAAAAGAATTTCACTTGAAAATGTTAGAATGCGTTGGGAACACGGATGCCGCGGATCGAGCAGGTTTACGCGGATTTTCTCCCAGCATATTGTAATCGTCAGATCCGCTAAAATTCGCTCGATCCGCGGCATCCATGTTCCATCATTTTTTTATTATTTTCGCTTTATGAAAAACCTCAATCATAAAGTCTTTTGGATTCCCTTCTTTCTAGTTTTACTCTCCTTACTTTTTAGTGTTTTAGATCAAAAGTTATTTCTCGAAAAAACCACAGCAGCCAATAATTGGATTCTCGAAAATTTTGGAATCCTATTTTCCTGGAGCACTTTTGCTTTTCTTATTTTGCTTGTAGTTGTATATTTTTCTCCTTTGGGAAATATAAAAATTGGAGGCGAAAAAGCACAACCAATTTTAAGTAAATGGAAATGGTTTTCCATCACCATTTGTACGACGATTGCCACAGGAATTTTATTTTGGGGAGCAGCTGAACCACTTTCACATATGCATAATCCCCCCGCAGGTTTGGGCGTCGAAGCAGCCTCAGCAGGAGCCCAAAATTTTGCCATGTCCACGATGTTTATGCATTGGACATTTTCACCATATGGAATTTATACGGTTGGAGGATTACTTTTCGCTTTGTGTTTTTACAATTTCAAACAACGGTTCAGTTTGGGTTCTTTGTTTTATCCATTGAGAGAAAAATCAATTACGGGAAACCTAGCACATGGAATTGATGCAATATGTTTGTACAGTTTAGTTGCGGGAATGGCAGCAAGTTTGGGAACTGGGATGCTGACGATTTCAGGGGGAATGAATGCGATTTTTGGAGTGACACAAACGACACTTTTACTTGGAATGATTGGTTTAGTAATCGTCATTTCATTTGTGTTCTCTTCCGTTTCAGGTTTACAGAAAGGAATTAAGATTTTATCTGACATCAATATCAAAATATTTTTTGGCCTCGCAATTTTCGTTTTCATAACTGGCCCTACTCTAGAAATGTTGGTTTTTGGTTGGGATGGAATTCAAGATTATGTGTTGAATTTTATCCCTAGAAGTTTGAGTTTGGGAAATGAGTTGGATGATACTTGGCGAAATAGTTGGACAGCTTTTTACTTTGCCAATTGGATGGCATGGGCGCCAATCAGTACTTTATTTTTAGGCTTCCTTTCTGTGGGTTATCGAGTGCGAACCTTTATTCATTTCAATTTAATTTTCCCTTCCTTATTTAGCATGGTTTGGATGATTATTTTGAGTGGGACGACAATGTCGGTTGATTTGGCCGAAGGAAGTATTTTTCCCCTCAATCAAGTGATGGCAGAACAAGGGGTGCAAGGAGTTATTTTTGGTTTACTCGAATATTTGCCTTGGGAAAGTTTTGTGAGTATTGTATTTCTCTTCGTCACCTTTTTATCATTTGTGACCGCAGCTGATTCGAATACAACCGCGATGAGTAATATTTCTAACCATGGCATTTCGCCAAAAAACCCAGAATCACCTTTAGGAACAAAGATAGTTTGGGGAGTCTTGATTGGAGGGATTTCATTCGTGATGGTTTCCTCAACTGGAATTAAGGGAGTGAAAATGTTATCAAATTTAGGTGGATTTCCCGCATTGTGGCTGTTTATGTTTGTGGGATTGAGTTTAGGGAAATTAGTTTGGAAAAGTTATGATGATATAAAATATTTTACCCCCAGCCCTTAAAAGCAATGTCATTGACATAAGCGATTTTTTGAATATCGATTTAAGAACGCTTCGCTA
>CAYGRM010000292.1:0-8779 GCA_964352225.1 uncultured Saprospiraceae bacterium
GAATTGATTATCTGATTGAGACGACCAAAGAAAATGAATTTTGAAAAAGAGGTCAAATCGCAGGCTACGGATGCTGTCAGAAGTCAGATTTACAAGAGCAATTTTGTTTGCATTTTGTAACCGTCAATTTGTCTTCTGACAGCAAGCACAGCGCACAATCTGACCTCTGAAAGCGAAGCGGTCTAAATAAAAAACAATGACTCACGAACTTCCCGTTTTATTAAAAAAAATAAAATCTTGCAAAATCTGTGAGGCAAATTTATCGCATGGAACCAACCCAGTTTTGACTGCTGCTCAAGATTCTAAAATCGTAATCATCGGTCAAGCACCGGGAATAAAAGTTCATCTTAGCAGTCAACCTTGGGCAGACAAAAGTGGAGAACGACTCATCGAATGGCTAGGAGTGGATCGAGAAATATTTTACGATACTTCAAAGTTTGCGATCATCCCAATGGGTTTTTGTTATCCGGGTAAAAATCCAAAAGGTGGCGATTTACCTCCTCGAAAAGAATGTGCGCCTGAATGGCATCCACCACTTTTTGATCAATTAAAAAACGTACAATTAACCTTGCTTGTCGGGTCATATGCGCAGAAATATTATTTAGGAAAAAAAGGAAAAAAGAACTTGACCGAAACGGTTATGCACTTCGAAGAATACCTTCCTAAATATTTCCCAATCGTCCATCCTTCACCCTTAAATTTCAGATGGATGAAGAATAACTCTTGGTTTGAAAAAGATGTAATTAACGTGTTACAAAAAACGGTAAACGATATTTTAAAATAAATTTTTGCATGAAAAAAATACCCACTAAAGGCCTATCCGAAGAAGAATTATTCGCAGAAATGAATGCCTTGAGAAAGGACGATTTGAACTGGCGAGACGGTCGAAACTTTGCTTATGTATATTATCCCGGTGAAGAAATTTTAACGGTAGTCAAGAAAGCTTACCAATTATTTTTTTCTGAAAATGCACTTAATCCTTCTGCGTTTCCAAGTTTGAGAAATATGGAAAATGATGTTATTTCGATGACTGCTGGTCTATTTCAAGGTGATGAAGAAGTAGTTGGAAGTTTGACGACAGGTGGAACAGAAAGTATTTTGATGGCTGTAAAAACGGCAAGAGAATGGGGAAAGAAAAATAAAAACTTGACGGGCATTCCTGAAATAATCTTACCTGACACCGCACATCCAGCCTTCTTTAAAGCTGCCCATTACTTCAATGTAAAAGTCTTGTTATGCCCCGTGGAGCAAGACTTTCGGGTTGATGCGCAAAAAATGGAAAATCTAATTTCTGAAAATACAGTTCTGTTGGTTGGCTCTGCTCCCTCCTACCCTCAAGGTGTGGTTGATCCAATTGAAGCAATTGGACAAATAGCTAAAAAACATGATTTACTTTTTCATGTAGATGCCTGTATTGGAGGTTTTATTTTACCTTTTTTACAACAGTTAAAATACAAAATCCCAAGGTTCGATTTTTCTGTTGAAGGCGTTACCTCCATCTCAGCCGACATCCATAAATATGGTTATGCCGCCAAAGGTGCTTCAGTTATTTTATATAAAAATTCTGAATTGAGAAAACATCAATTTTACACTTACACCAAGTGGACGGGAGGAATTTATGCTTCCCCCACCATGACTGGAACTCGCCCTGGTGGAGCAATTGCTGCCGCCTATGCAGCACTTAAATTTGTAGGAAATGATGGTTACTTAAAATTAGCAAAGTCCTGCATGAATACCACTCAAAAATTACAAAAAGCCATTCAGGAAATTCCCGAGTTGAATATTTTGACGACTCCTGAAGCAACACTTTTTGCGATCACTTCTGACAGTTTAGACATCTATGAAGTAGGCGATGAAATGGGAATTCTAGGTTGGCAAATTGATCGACAACAGATGCCTCCGAGCTTACATTTTTCCATCAATCCAGCTCATGAAAAAGTAATCGACCAAACCATTGAAGATTTAAAAATTGCGGTGCAAAAAGCTAAAAAATTATCACTTAATAAAGTAGGAAAAAACGTCCAACTCCAAGCCATCAAAACGATGCAACGAATGTTACCAGAACCTCTTTTTGAAAAAATAAAAAAACTCGCCTCCAAACATTCGGATGTCGGAGGAAAACGATCAGCTGCGATGTATGGTATGATTGGAGAACTCCAAGGTAAAGGAGATTTGGATGATATGATCAAAGATTTTTTGGATAAAATGATGAAGTAACATGCCTCTCCGAATCGTAAAATAACACATACGATTCGGAGAGTCGTTATACGTTAATCATCTATTTCCAGCTCATCAAAATTGATCAAACTCTGCTTAAATTCTTTTTTTAATAGCAGCTGAATATTCGTCAAAACAATCTCTCCCATATTTCGGCATTTCATAAAAACTTCATTTTTGTGATGTGCAGAAAGATCCTTTTTGAGTAATTCTACTTTCTCTGGAAAAGAAATTTCGTCTTCCACCATCACTTCAAATAGATCATTGAGCCTGGTTCGTTCTGCCTTTGCTCTTACCGCAATTAAACTTCGTTCTTCCATTTGATATTGGGTCACCACCTCTGGAGCCATGTGTTCAATTCCCAAAAATATAATCGGATTATTTTCCTTGAAGTATTGAGGCATATAAAAACTTTTCCTTCCTTCATAGCTTTGCTGATCAAAATCAATGGCTCTTATTCGATATTGCGAACCTTCAATATCTGGCGTAATGTCCACCACAAAATTATAAGATCGCATGTCACCTAGTAGTCGTACAAAACAACGTTCATTAAATTTGATAAATTCTTTAGCAATTCGAGTTTTATTAAAAACAGACTCCTCCAAATTATTTTTCATAAAATCATCCCCCGGAATACCTGCCACATGCTCCTCAATCAAAGTCTCACCATCTACAAAATATTGAATCGAATTTGGCGATAAAAGATACTCCAATTCCAATCCATAAATCCGCGAAGCATCTGCCCTTTTTACATAAAAATGATCGTAATTATCATTGAATCGGTTGATGATCCTAACTCGAAAAGGTTTACTATTTCCGAAAGTACAATAATCAATTCTTGCCACCGAAAGGTGTTTGACCACCTTCATATCACCATCGGTTTTTAGCAAAGCATAAATCTCCCGCATGGCTTTGTGCAGCTCTCTCGAATCCGATTCACTATAATAAACCGTCTGCCAAAAAGTATCATTATCCTCATTATCTAGCAATGGAATCGCAGTCGTAAATCTCAACATATCTTCATATTGTAAAGGCAATTTGATATTCCGATTATACGCTTCTAGATACACATTCAACTCTTTTTGAACATGGAAAGAGACTTTCTTTTTTGAAGGTTTATTACCTTTCATTAATAGTTTTTTTGATTCTTAAAAATGATTTTTCTGAAAGCGAAATTAAGTTTAATTTTAGGGAATTTTTCAATAAAAAATATTCACTATGAATAAAATCAAAATGCTTTCGATTATAATTATTGCTTTTCTTTTTGCTACCACCACTTCAAAGGCTCAATCACTTCTTTGGGAAATTTCTGGAAATGGACTAGAGGAATCTTCTTATTTGTTTGGAACTGTACATTTAAGTGATCAACGGGTTTTTAATTTCAACGATTCTGTTTTTGCTAAAATTGATGCGTGCGATGCATTTACCATGGAAATAGAAGCAACTCCTGAAAATATGAAAAAAATACAAAACAGTATTTTTTTAGAGGAAGGAAAAACCATCGATAAAATGCTTTCTGAAGAAGATTACGCTTATTTAAAAAAATTCTTCAGAACAACATTTGATTTAGATTTGGATGGATTGAAATATTTGACCCCAATGTCGATTGTCACCATGGCAACCATGAAGCTAGTAGAAAGTGACATGGATACTTCTGTGGATAATTTCCTATACGAATATGCTAAAAGCAAAAACAAAAAAACATTTAGTGTAGAACCTGTTCAACTCCAAATTGATTTGATGAAAAAGGTACCCGCAGCATACTTGTTAGATGTTACAAAAGAATGGGAAACCTATCAAGGAATTACGGATAATATGATTTCCGCTTACGCAAAAGAAGATATAGATGCTTTGATAAAGGTCATATTTAGTGATAGTGGTTTTAAAAAAATGGAAGACGCTTTTATTTGGGATCGCAATAAAACGATGGCTGATTCGATTGATCTTTTCGTTAATCGACAATCCACTTTTATTGCCATAGGTACAGGTCATTTGCCAATGGAAGGTGGTGTGATTGATTTGTTGCAGAAGAAAGGATACGAGGTAAAACCGATCATTGCTCCTAAAACTAAAGCACTTCCTGAGATTAAGAAAAATGAAAATTGGATTACAATTGCACCTGAAGAAACTGGATTTTCAATAGAGATGCCAGCACAACCAGAATACCAAGAAGTCGACAAAACTTCAGAAGTAGGTAACCTTAAATTAAAAATCTACATCACAGAAATGCCTGAGGAAAATGAGAATCTTGCCTATGGCATCGCAATCACCGATTATCCAAGCGATAAAATCAATTCAGCAACAATGACAAAATCTGAATTAGATGATTATTACGAAGAGTCGTTACTAGGTGCAGCAAATGGTGTTAAAGGAGAAATTGTCCAACGAGGTGAAACTCAAATTGATTCTTTCATAGCAAAAACCGCGGATGTAAAGGCATATAATGGAAGGATATTAATTAAATATGCGGTATTACTTCGTAATAATAGATTATTTCTACTTCAAGTAATATCCAAAGGAAACTCAGCAGAAAACGAGGGTTTAAATAAGTTTTTTGATTCATTTAAACTTAAAAAATATGATTTAGCTAAGGCCTCCTTAAATAGTTCGACTGCAAAAGAATGGGAAACCATTATATCTGAAGAAGGAAATTTCTCCATATCAATGTTGGGTAAAACAGTAGGAAGACGAAATGCAATGGAAGGAGAAGCTCCTAAAAATTCAGATCCTTACTATTACATGAGTGAAAATATTGATAGTGAAGGCAACGAATTTGTTCAATACATTATGTATCTGGACTTCGATAATGGAAAAGACGCTGATTCTATGTCAACAGAACAACTTATAGAATTCTATGATAATAACTTAAATACAACTTTAGCAAACTTAGATGGAATAGTAATTTCAAAAGAGGAAATAAAGGTTGAAAACCATCTTGCTCAAAAAAGTAAATCCCTTGTTAAAGATAGTGATATGGATTTGAGTATTATTGCCATTAGGTTACTCCATAAAAACAGACTCTATTATCTCCAATTTATTTCAGAAAAAGATGTTATAAAAGAAGAAGAAATCAACAAATTTCTGAACTCTTTCAAATTTATCAAATAGTCCCAATACTATTTCATTTCCGGTTTTTTAAATCCCTTGCGGTTAGCTATTTTTTATTGGCAAAAAATGAAACAGGAGAAAAAGTTAGTCTAAAATTTCAGATGAAATAAGTTATTTTTGCGCCCATGGAAAAATATACTAGCATTGGTTTTACCAAAAAATGTCATGGATTAAAAGGCGAGCTAAAAGTCTTAGTGGAAGATGAATTTCTCGAAGACTTTTTGAAAACACCGGTTATCTTTCTTGCCATCAATGGAAGACATCTCCCTTATTTTGTTGAAAAAGCAAGAATGGGAAATGAGTTGATTTTAAAATTAGAAGATGTTGACTCTAAGGAAAATGCTCAGCTTTTATCCTCCAAAGAAATATTTCTTCAACCTGCTAATATTTTAAAAGAAGAGGAAAGAGAATTGGAAGTGGAGTCCAACTTAGTTTTTGGTCACTTGATTGATTTTATCATCATCGATACTGAATTAGGCGAAATTGGAAAAATTGAAGAGGTTATCGAATTTCCTCAACAAGAAATGGCCGTTATTTCTCACCATGAAAATGAGTTTTTCATTCCTCTTCACGAAAATTTGATTGAGAAAATTGACGACAAAAAACAATACATTTACATGAACCTCCCAGAAGGAATTTTGGATATTTAAATTTCAAAAAATGAGTTTCATTATAGTTTATATCACTCACTCTTCTGAAGAAAATGCACAAAAGGTAGCCAACCAATTACTTCAAAAAAAGCGAATTGCCTGCGCTAACATTTTCCCCATAAAAAGTATGTACTGGTGGAATGGAAGTATTGAAAATGAAGACGAGTACGTTTCCATCGTCAAAACAATTCCAGAATTATGGGAAATTTTACAAAAAGAAGTCAAAGAAATTCATCCATATGAAGTGCCTTGCATCATGAAGCTCGAAGCAGAAGCCAATGAGGAATATGAAAAATGGATAAGAAATGAAGTGATGAGTGATGAGTGATGAGTGATGAGATATAAGTAATGAGTCCCGCTCGTCAAAAACTCATTACTCATCACTTATATCTCATCACTCTTAAACTGCGTCGACCATCAGAAAAGCTTTCAAGAATCCATCCAAATCTCCATTCAACACAGCGTCCGTATTATTATTTTGATAGTTGGAACGATGATCTTTTACGCGTCGATCATCGAGGACATAGCTACGAATTTGAGAACCCCACTCGTTCGCCATTTTTCCTTCTTCGACTTTATTTTTTTCGGCCTCTCGCTTTTTAATTTCTAGTTCGTAAAGGCGAGATTTTAGCATCGTGATGGCTTTCTCTCTATTCAAATGTTGCGAACGTTCCTCCTGACATTCCACGACCAAACCTGAAGGTAAGTGTCGAACTCGAACTGCGGATTCCGTTTTATTGACATGCTGTCCACCTGCACCACTTGCTCGAAAAGTATCCCAATCCAAATCTGCAGGATTCACATCGATTTCAATAGTATCGTCAATCAATGGATGAACAAAAACCGAAGCAAATGAAGTCATTCGTTTGCCTTGTGAATTAAATGGACTCACTCGAACAAGTCGATGAACGCCATTTTCGCCTTTGAGTAAACCATAGGCAAAGTCACCATTAATTTCAATTTCTACACTTCGAATTCCAGCCACATCGCCATCTACTCGATTGAGTTGTTTGACTTTATAGCCTGACTTCTCCGCCCACATGACATACATCCGTAGCAACATTTCTGACCAGTCGCAACTCTCCGTTCCACCTGCGCCAGCATTGATTTCAAGTAGACAACTTAGCTCATCTTCTTCTTTGTTCAGCGTTGATCTGAACTCCAAATCATCAACAGCAGCAAGGGTTTTCTCGTATTGAGCATCGAGTTCCTCTTCAGTAGCTTCCTCTTCTCGGTAGAATTCATAAAGCACCTCGAGCTCATCAATTTCTGTCTTGGTTTTATTATAATTGGATACCCAATTTTTATGTCCTTTGAGTTGTTTGATGATGCCCTCTGCACGTTTTGGATCATTCCAAAAATCAGGATCAAGGGTTAATTTTTCCTTGTCTTCAATTTCTAAAAGTCGTTGATCGACGTCAAAGATACCTCCTTAGGACGCCCAATCTTTCCTCCAATTCTTTGTATTGGTCTTGAGTCATAATTTTTTATAACCTGTCTGCCGAGCAGGCAGGCAACACTTTTACAAGTGTTTATTTTTTTTGTTAAAAAAAAGTGAATTCTAGTGCAAAAGTAGGAAAATGAAACTTGTTTAGGAAATGTCTTTTTTGCCCTAGTAGTGGGTTGCTTTAGCTGAATGTAGTCAACTTAAGAGTTGCGATACCAGCGACTGGCTTTCCGCCAGCCTCTGGTTTTATAATAAACTGGGAGAAATCAGAGGCTGGCTTGAAGCCAGTCGCTGATACCAAAATTCTTTAGTTGATGACATTCTGCTTTAGCTACCCGCTACTTAGCAACTCTATGTAAAATACCAAATCCGCTCGACGAGGAATTTTTCCATACCACCCTGCTCTGCCGTAAGCTAATTGGTAAGGAATAAAAAACGTAGCTTTTGAACCGACCGTTAATTTGGAAATTCCTTCATCCCAACCTTTGATTACCTTTTCTACACCTAAAGGAAATCTAAAAGAATTGCCATCATCAAACGTGGTGTCGAAAACTTTCCCATCGGGTAAAAATCCCATGTAATGTACTGCTACATTTTCCAAAGGAGAAGCTTTTTCACCTTTTCCTTTTTCATGTAAAATATATTTTAACCCCGAATGAGTATAGATTAAATCATCTTCCAATTCTCCACTTTTAAATTTCTCAATATTTGCCAAAGTCGTTTTTTCTACCTCTTCTTTTCTCGCTATGGTTGCTACTTTAAGTTGTTGAGCTTTTGCTTTTTTTAGCATTTTATCAATCTCATATTCTCCTGGAGTAAACACTTCAACAATTTGAATTCTATAATTTATCGTATCCGTTTCCTTGAGATTTTTTGGTAGTCTATCCACTCCCACCAGTAATTGATCCAAATGTAAACTATCTCCAGTTCCGCCGAGTAACAATGCTTCATAATTTCCAGGTGGTGGAGAAGGAATGGTATTTCTTGCCGGCAAAAATGCTTGTAAAGGATTATCCATTGGAGTTTCTTCTTCCAATTCACCATTAATATATCGGTACTCTCGATATCGAATCCGATCTCCTGGCTGAGCAGTTATATGTCCTGTTTTTTTAAAAATTTCGTAGGGATAACCCGAGGCAGTTTTATTTTTTTTTTTAGCAGAGACCAATTCTTCTTTAGGAGTGATGTCAATTAATTTGATTATGTATTTTAATTGATCCTCTGTGGTAAATCCTTCTGGCAGATTTTTCAAGTCTTTCAACTCTTGAGTAACGGCAACACTATCACCAATGGACATTTGAAATAACATCTCATAATTAGGAGGAATTGGTTTCGTCAAAATTTCTTTCGAAGGCAA
>CAYGRM010000293.1:0-8748 GCA_964352225.1 uncultured Saprospiraceae bacterium
CTTAATAACCAAATGAATTCATCTAGAACCAACGAAAATACAAATGCTAACAATACAATTACAAAATAAGATGGAGAAAGGAAAAATGAAATCTAGGCCATTGATTGATATCAAAAATTTGCATAAAGCTTTTGGTGATAATCATGTTTTGAATGGTTTTAATTTACAATTATTTGAAAATGAAAATGTCGTCATTGTTGGCAAATCTGGTTCTGGCAAATCTGTTTTATTGAAATGTTTAGTGCGACTGATGGACTATGATTCGGGGAGTGTTCAAGTTTTAGGACAAGATATATCGAAACTGGCGCAACGAGATTTAGATAAATTACGAACAGATGTTGGTTTTCTTTTTCAGGGAAGTGCGCTGTATGATTCTATGACCGTTCGAGAAAATTTAGAATTTCCACTTCGCCGCCATGCTAAACGAATGGAAGGTTTAGATGAAAATGAATTGATTCATAGTTCCCTTCGAAGTGTTGGTTTGGAAGATGCCATTGATTTGATGCCGGTAGAATTATCAGGAGGTATGAAGCGAAGAGTTGCGTTAGCTCGTACCTTAATTCTACGACCAAAAGTTATTCTCTATGATGAACCAACTACTGGACTTGACCCGATCACAGCAAAGGAGATTATCAACTTGATCTTGAAAATTCAGGATGAATATGATACCGCTTCTCTCATTATTACTCACGATATGGATTGTGCAAGAGTCATTTCTAACCGAATGGTAATTTTAGTAGATGGAATAGATTACGCTAATGGAACTTACGAAGAACTTTCAAGATCAGAGGATCCAAAAGTGAAAGCATTTTTTAAATAAAAAAATAGATGGCAAAGCAAACAGCAAATATGATTAAGCTTGGAGTATTCGTCACAGTTAGTGTAGTGCTCTTTGTGGTTGGAATTTATTCTTTAGGAGAAAGTAAAAGTTTATTTGGAAAAACTATTACCATTTATTCCGATTTTCGAAATGTCAATGGATTGCAACCAGGAAATAATGTTCGATTTTCGGGCATTAATGTGGGGAGCATTGAAGAAATATCTATCATTAATGATTCGACACTTCGAGTCAATATGATTATTCAAGATGATGTAAAAGGTTTTATCAAAAAAAATGCGATAGCAAGTATTGGAACTGATGGTTTAGTAGGGAGTGCCTTAGTTAATATCAATCCAAGGAAAAGCCAAATGCCTCCAGTTGAAGATCAAGATATCATTCAATCTTATAGCAGAGTAGAAACAGATGAGGTCTTGCAAACCCTTGGAACGACTAGTGATAATATTGCTCTACTTTCTCGAAACCTTTTGGAACTGACTGAAAAAATTAATCATGGTGAAGGGATGGTGAGTACCTTGCTCAATGATGCTTCATTAGCTCAGGATGTTCGAAAATCAGTTAGGAATATAAATCAAGTAGGAAATAATTTAGTAACGATGAGCGATGAACTTAACAATACCCTTACAAGAATTCAAGGCGGCGAAGGACTTCTTGGTTATTTATTAACGGACTCCACTTTAATGATAGAATTGGAAACAATTATCCAACGTGCAGATACTGTTATAGAAAATCAGATTGAACCCGTTTTTGTTGATTTGAAAAAGGCATCAGAAGAGATAAATACCTTTGTGAATGAACTTCAAAAGATAACTACTGATCTTAATGATGGAAAAGGGACGATAGGAACGCTGCTCAAAGATGATCAAACAGATCTTCAATTAAAAGAAACTTTGAAAAATGTAAATGAAACTTCCATCAAACTCAATGAAAATATGGAAGCTCTTAGAAGCAATTGGTTTTTCCGAAAATACTTTAAAAAGAAAGCAAAAGAGGAAAAGAAAACCAAAGCATTATCTGTGCAAAAGAATTGAGAAGTGATTCACCTTTCAAATCGTTTAAACATCCATCCTACCAAAATCTTCGCTGGAAAAGAGATACCAGCGGGTAAATTCATACTGAAAAAAGTGATGATGACTCGCTTGGCCGCTTTTTTATCTTTTAGGTAATGTACCAAAGAAAAATAAATAGCCATAGTCATAGCTGAAAAAATAAAGAGGCGAAGGTATGGATGTTCTTTCGTTTTATCCAAATTGATATAAGGCAACTCAGGAATCATTTTTTCAAACTCTTTTTTAGCTCTTTGAAAAACCCTATCGGAAAAATCACGAGAGTATTGTTGTTCTAATTGATGAGCAATCAAGACGTTTAACTTTGAAAAATCTTGAAGGAGTTTTTTTCTTTTTGAGAGTGATGAAGAGGTAGTTTCCATGGTATTTAATTTAAAAATTCTCATGATTCCAGATAGATAAAACTAGTCGAATGGTTACGATACCTGCGATGACTAATCCTATAAAACCCAGAAGGGGAATTGTTTCAAAAATAAAAGGAGGTGTTTTTGCCAAAATTATTAGAGAAGATCCCATCAGTAATGCTGCTAAAACAATTGCTACAGAAAGTCGATTGGAGGTGATTTCCATTTTTTTATACAGCTTATCCAAGCCTTTATGTTCAAATTCTATACGCAACTTTCCTTCTTTGATTTTATGAATAATGTCTTGAGCATCTTCTGGAAAATCCGCAATCAATCGAGTTAATTGTACCGCTGAATGTAAGGCAGATTGACTTATTTGTTTAGGATTAAATTCTTTTTTCCAAATCTTACCTAAGTATGGTTTAAGGTTTTCGACTGCTTTGAAATCTGGGTCAAGGTTACGACCAACACCTTCTACAATAACCAACACCTTGAATAGTAGTAATAAATTTGGAGGGAACTTTATTTTGTATTTAAAGAAAATTAAATTCAGCATGTCAGTTACTTCCTCCAAATGAATTTCCCCCATCGTTAAATGAGAATACTCCGAAAACCGATCATTAATTTCCTCCTCCATAGTTGAGAAAGAGGAAGCTGTTTTAATGTCCGACATCTTCATAAAAATCGACTTTAATTTTTTTGCATTTTTTCCAGTAAAAGCAAAAAGAATATCTTCTAATAATTGTTTGTCATCTCGAGTGATTGTTCCCATCATTCCAAAATCAAGAAAACAGAGTTTTCCATTTTCCATGACAAAAATATTACCTGGATGTGGATCAGCATGATAAAAACCATGCTCGAAAATTTGTTCGAAATACAAATCTATCCCTTGTTGGGCGAGTAACTTTCGATTGATTTTCATTTCATCGAGACGATCGAAATTATTAATTTTTACTCCTTCAATGTACTCCATGCAGAGTACTCTTTTGTTGCTCAATTCTTTGTAGAGACTGGGTACATAAATATCTGTTCGGTTTTTAAATTGTCTAGCAAAGCGAGTTAAGTTTACTGCTTCCAAGTTGAATTTTAGTTCCTTAGTAATTGATTTTTCAAAAACCTTGACTAATTCTAAAGGTTGAAATACGGCATATTTAGGAAAGTAATTGTTTACAATTTCAGCCAGCGTTTTTAAGATACTGATGTCTGCTTTGATATTTTGAGCAATATTTGGACGTTGAATTTTTAAAACTACTTCCTTACCTCCAGTCAAAACTGCTCGGTGAACTTGAGCCATAGAAGCAGAGGCAATAGGAGAAGGGTCAAATGACTCCACCATTTCATCCCAAAGGTTTCCAAATTCATTTTCCAAAATTTCTTTAATAACTTTTTCAGGAACTTTGGGTGCAGCATCTTGTAGTTTGGTTAATTCTACAATTAATTTATCGGGCAGTAGGTCAGGACGATTACTTGCGATTTGAGCAAATTTGATGAAAGTAGTTCCAAGTTCTTCACAGACCATTCTAATTCTTTCAAAACGTGTATATGCTGTTATAGATTTTCCTTGACGTCGAGGAATTAATTTTTCGGAGGGAGGAATTAAGCGATTTAATGGAGGATGTGTGATAATATCTTCAAATCCATACTTAGCGAGAACGGAGACAACCTGCCGAGTTCTTTTTAATTGAGAAATAGATTTTTGTTTCGTTGGAGCCACAGGAAATAATTTTAAATGAGGTAATTTTGAATGAAGTTGTAACTGACCTTTCATTGAAACAACTTCATTCAAAATTTAAAACTTAAGCAAGTAAATCAGAGAAAGCTTTTTTCAAATGTTGATAAGATTCAGAAACTTCTTCAGAGAAATGTTCCCACTTTTTATCTTCAGCTTGTCGATCTTTGACCATGCTTCTAATTTCGTTAATCCGTCCGATCAATTCTGATTTTCGAGTATTCAATTTTTCTCGATTCTCATAATCACTCATGGCAACTTGGAGTCGGTAAGCGTCCAACTTAGTTTTGAAAGTATTCAAATTTTTCTGTAAGGATTTTCGAACATCATGTGACTCAGTTTTGATAGAAAACTCAAGGTCATAGATATTTTGTAACACTACTTTTTTGTAATTATCAAACTTTCTTTTCGTCTCAGGAATAGCTTGGTCTAATTGCTCTTGTAGAGCTGCAAATTTATCCATCAAATCTTGTTCATGTTCAACAGAGCGCTTTGCGGTTTTTCGCAATAATGCTCGTTCCTTACTAATATAATCGTATAGATTTTTACGTTCTTCATCAATAAGTTCTTTAGCCTCAGCTTTGCCTAAAGCTGCTTGTACTCTAAGTTCATCCATTAATGTTCTAAAGCTTTCTAATGTTTGTTTTCCTTTTTCTTTTAATTCTGATGTGTTTTTCATTTCAGATGTTTTTTGAAATAATAAAATAAAGTTTTAATGGTATCAATAAGCACTTAAGGCTTATCTCTCATCTTCAAAATTATTTTAACTTTTATATTTATATCATGATTTCTATCAATTATCAGATTGATTTTTATCATGAGCAAAAAATTAAACCATGTCTATTTTTGAAATAAAAAGATGTGATTGTTGAATTAGAAAAGTTTCTTTCTCCGCTTCATCCAACTTAGGAAGCATAGCTTGATAGCTTGCGTCGGTTTAAGTATCATGATGATTATAGATGTAGCGCTAGGATAGTACTGAAGTTGTTTAAAAAAACCCAGAAAGTAAAAGAACCAATAATGCTAATATTAATCCCCATCGAATTAATCGCCAGGCTTTGGGATGATGCCGAAAAGTGAAAGCAAAACTTTCTACTCCCAAAACTACCGTAATTGCAAATAATATCGTCAATGCCCAATCGGTTTCCCATGCGTCAAAGATTAATGCACCGATAATAATCCCCACAGCCATCAATACTTGAATACGAATAGACCATGATAATTCTTTATTAAACTCTTGGAAGCTTTTATTTTTCATGTTGATTAATATTTAAGGATTCAGAAATTAAAGTTACTCACCGATTCTTCATAGCTATTCCTTTTTTTAAAAATATAATAATCTAATTTTTTATCTACTGATTTTTATCAGCAACCAATTTGATTTTTGTCAGACATGATAAATGTTATGAGTCCTAGTTGATAAAAATCACTATTACTCCATAGGGTGAAACTTATTTTTGGCAAGTGCAATTTTCTTAATTAAATAAAAATCATTATGTGTTTTTCAGCAAGTACAAGTTTTATAGCAAGTGCTGTTTTGGGAGGTATAGGTACAGTTGCTTTAGATAGAGCGAAAACACCGTCTATGAAAATATTTGCATTGACACCAATTTTGTTTGCCCTGCAACAATTTGTAGAAGGTATAGTGTGGATAGCACTTTCCAATCCTGAGGGAGAATTTGCTTCGATGTGGTTATCAAAAGCAGTTTATGCATTCTTGGTTTTTGCGTGGGTAGTTTGGCCGGTGTTTATTCCTTTTTTCATGATAAAACTAGAACAAGACCCTCAACGGAAAAAAGTACTAAAAGGGCTTTTGGTAAATGGGATTATTATTGCGGTCATATTAATTTATGTATTAGCGAATTACAATATGACTGCACAGGTTAGTGATTATCATATAAGGTATGATCGAGACTTTCAATCTGATTGGGTTTGGGTGTTTGCTATTTTTTATTTGGTTTCTACTGTTTTTCCTAACTTTATTTCGAGTGTAAATAAAATGTGGTACTTGGGAGTAATCAATTTAGCATCATATGTTTTTGCTAAAATATTTTTTGCAGGATATGTGATTTCAGTTTGGTGTTTTTTTGGAGCTGTGTCTAGTTTAGTCGTGTTGGCAATTATATTAGAAGCTCAGAAAAAGACGGCAGAAAACTTTAGAAACGTTTCCCCTAAACAGGATTTTGGATAATCTCCAAAGAATTAGCGCATAGGGGTAGCTTGGATTAGTAGTAATCATTAGAATTTTTTTTGTAAAAAAGGTAATTAGACTTTCTGAAAAATGATGATAATTATCAGGGGTTCAATCCCTTAATTTTAATAGTTTAGATCCTTACTGAATTTTTGATTAACTTTGATTTTTTTTATAACAATATAATTACAAATTACATTTGGTTGTGGAAATTGATAATAAATATCGCACCGTTTTATTGGAAGCAATGGAAGAGTTGATGTATAAAACTTCCATGGAGTTAGAAGCATTCAAAGGGCAACCGATGACCCCTAGGCGTAAAACCTTAACTCAAAAACAAAAAGAGATAGAGGAGTTGCAACACTTGATTTCTAACTTTGGCAAGCGTTAAAATAAAGTCATAACTGCATTGTAAATGTATTGTTATGAACTGTTTTTTTACCCTAAATCTTCTTCTGCTTTTCGGATGTTCTCCAAGCCTTGTAGCAAAGCATCAGCATTAAATGAAATGCTATCGATACCATGTTCTACTAAAAATTGTGCAAACTTCGGGAAATCACTAGGAGCTTGTCCGCACAATCCGATTTTAATATTGTTTTCTTTGGCAGCTTTTATAGTATTGATAATCAGTTGTTTAACTGCTGGATTGTTTTCGTCAAATAAGTTACTAATCAACCCATTATCTCTATCTAAGCCTAGCGTAAGTTGAGTTAAATCATTAGTTCCAATAGAAAATCCATCAAAGACTTTGGCAAATTCATTGGCTAAAATAACATTGCTCGGTATCTCAATCATGGTGTAAATTTCTAAACCATTTTCTCCTCTTTTTAAACCATAGCTTGCCATCAAGTCCACCACTTTTTTTCCTTCTTCTACAGTTCTACAAAATGGAATCATCAATTTGACATTGGTCAATCCCATTTTATTTCTTACCACTTTCATTGCTTCGCATTCCAGCCGAAATCCTTCTTGGTAATTTTCATGATAATACCTTGATGCTCCTCTAAAACCAAGCATTGGATTTTGTTCCTTAGGTTCAAATTGTTGACCACCGATGAGGTTAGCATACTCATTAGATTTAAAATCACTCATTCTTACAATCACATCTTTTGGATAAAAAGCAGCAGCAATAGTCCCCACCGCTTGTGAAAACTTATCAATAAAGTAATCCGTTTTTTGAGCATAACCTTCCGTTAATTTTTCAATTTTTTGACGAGCAGTTTTATCTTCCAATTCATCAAAATTCACCAAAGCCATCGGGTGAGTAAGTATGGAATTATTGATGACAAATTCCACTCGCATCAAACCAATGCCATCGTTAGGCAGCATGGCATACTGAAATGCTCGATCAGGATCTCCGAGAATAAGCATCGTTTCAGTCTTTGGTTTTTGAATATTATCAAGTGGAATATTTTTTTCTTCCCACTCCAGAATTCCATCATAAACGAATCCTGTTTTTCCTTCGGCAGAAGAAACGGTAACCATTTGGCCATCTTTAATTTTTGAAGTTCCATCGGTGGTGCCAACTACCGCAACTGCACCCAATTCTCTTGCCACGATGGCAGCATGACTAGTTCGTCCGCCAGAATCGGTGACTACTGCTGCGGCTTTTTTAAGTATCGGATCCCAGTCAGGATCAGTAGAATAAGTAACTAAGACTTCTCCTTTTTGAAGCAAATGAGCATCTTTAGGAGAATTTAAAATCCGAGCTTTTCCAGAAGTTATTTTATTTCCCAAGCCACTTCCAGAGGTGAGTACCTGGCCTTTTTCTTTTAATTTGAAAATTGTAAATACATTGTTATTAATGTTTGCATGAACTGTTTCTGGACGTGCTTGTACGATGTATAATTTACCTGAGATGCCATCTTTTGCCCATTCGATATCCATGGGCAATTGATAATGGTCTTCTATAATTACCGCCCATTCTGCCAATTGCTCCACTTCCTCATTAGTAAGGGTAAACTGTTTTTGTTTTTCCGTAGGAGTAGGAATGTTGAGTGTGGGGTTCCCCAAAGTATTTTTTTTATTATAAATGAGCATCTCTTTTTTGCTGCCCATTTTTTTAGAAATAACACTTTGTTTTTTAGTTTTTAAAGTAGGTTTAAATACTAAAAATTCATCAGGTTCGATACTTCCTTTGACTACATTCTCACCTAATCCCCATGCACTCGTCAGTACGACCACATCTCGAAAACCACTATCTGGTTCAAGTGTAAAACCTACTCCTGCGCAGGCTAAATCAGAACGAACCATTTGTTGAACGCCAATAGAAAGTGCAACCTCCAAATGGTCAAACCCCATGTCCTCTCGGTATTTGATGGCACGGTCAGTAAAAAGAGAAACATAGCAATCAAGGCATGCTTGTAGCAATTGGTCATCACCTTTTATGTTAAGAAAACTTTCTTGCTGCCCTGCAAAACTTGCTTCAGGTAAGTCTTCTGCTGTGGCACTACTTCTTACCGCTAAAGAGCACTCCTCTTCTAGTCGCCCTTCCAAATTACGATAAGCAGAAAGGATCTCCACCTGTATGTCATAGGGAAAATCTGCTTTTGCGATTAAGTTTCGCGCTTCATTTCCAA
>CAYGRM010000294.1:0-8653 GCA_964352225.1 uncultured Saprospiraceae bacterium
AAGTAGTTCGGTAGGAAAGTTATCACTTTTTCCCAAAAAAAAATGAACAACTTGAAAATCAAGTTGCTCATTTATTTTTACAAATTATTTATTTACTCCTTTTTAATCTCGCACCTTAACAAATCGTTTTGCCTCAGGCTTACCTTTTATTTGAGAAATAAAAATTGAATAAACGCCATCAGGTAAATTTGAAACTTGAAGTTCAATCGTATTCTCTCCGCTTACTAATGAGACCAATTCTGTTTTTACCAAAATACCTCTTGCATCAAATATCTCAATTGGTAAACTTTGATCTTTCTGACTAATTATATTTACAAAAACATTATCCATCGTAGGATTAGGATATATTTTTTCTAAAGATAATTGATCTTCTTCAATTTCAAGATCAGCTGCAACTAATGAAAAGTTATTGTTTATTGGATCAGTCAAAGTTGAGCCACAAGGAATCTCAACAATATACTTACGGGAGTTAAAAAAGTTACTCCAACTCCAGCCGCCATTCCAACTATGCATCACTACGAAATCCATATCGTCAGAATTTCCATTGCAAAATCCACAGATATCGAAGTTGGTAAAATTCACAGGATCTCCACTAAACCATTCTAACGTATTTTCAATTTCATAATCATTCAAACCGATGTAAGCCAACTCGTCAATTTGAGGAAATAGAAAATCATTTTCCGATTGCGAATCTATTGTTGCCAAGTTTCCACCAAGTGCTTCCGCAGCAGCCTGTGCATCCAAAGGTTTCGAAACATCATCAGAAATAAAATATGCCACTCCGTTAAACTCTCCAAGCGAAGTATAACCTGCAAAAGAAGTTGGACAACCACCACCGCCAAAACCAATTGTAAATGGAACTACAAACGTATTGTTATTTTCATCCAACTCAGTAATAAAATTAGCTTGATCCACAACAATAGTTAGGTAATAATCACCATTTGTAACAAAAGGAACTGTGATCCCAGCCGGTACATCTAAAGTACCTACGGGTGTATCTCCTGTTGGTACTACTCCTGCAAAGAATCCTGGACTGAGAGGATTATAGGTAGGACTTTCAGAAAGGAAAATATTAATCGAATAGTTACCACTAGCTGTGGCTGCTCCAATATTATTTAAATCGAAATTAAAGAAAATAACATCTCCACTATTTCCAGAGGAAGGCAAGTTCGTAATATTAGAAACCGTCAAGTCGGGTAAGTCACCACCTGTTCCTCCGCCACAATCTGGTTCAAAATATCCTTCAGAAGTCATACTTAAAATAGTCCACTCAGGGTTTTGCGAAAATGATTTTCCAAAAATAAATCCGCCATCTTCAGCAGCGATAGTTTCTTCATTAATAAAATTTAAAACTTCCGCAGGCGTCTCTCTCGACCAAACCAAATTTCCATCTGCATCAAATCGCTCATGCAAATTAATAAATGTCGTAGGCGCAAAACCTAAATGATATTGATAAAAAACTACCACACCTCCATCATTAGCTGGAATCACATTTGAAATAGATGAACGATAAGCATTAGAACCTCCTGCGAAAGATTCACCTGCCGCAAAGCTCCAACTTAGCGCACCAGTCTCTGTATCAAAAACAGAAAGGAAACCTTGGAAAGAATTAAAACTATTTCTCCTAAAATACGCTCGACGATCATCGCCACTCACTCCCTTAAAAGCTCGCTTCTCTGAAGGTGGATCGCTCGTACCATTATTTGCGGTCCATTCGAGGTCGCCTTGTTCATCTATTTTAGCGACAAATGGTCCACCATCATAATACTCAATATAGTAACCACCATCTGCACTTTGCTGAGTTGGACTTCCAGTTGTTCCAGAATCAGCACCTATATTTAATGCTTCTTTCCAAATCAAATTTCCAAACAAATCAGTTCTCGCAGCTACTAAAAAATCATTCGGTCCACTACTACATACGATGATAATTTCATCGTCAAAAGATTTTAAACGCAAAGGATTATATAAATCAAAACCGGACATATTCACATCAGCAGACCATACTTCATTTCCAGTAGCGTCATATTTCCTTAAATCAATTGAAGTTCCTCCTTGAATTTTCGCCGAATAAAAAACATTATTTTCCTTATCCCAATAACCTGATATACCATCTGCATCAGAGTTAAGAATTAATTGTTGAACGGTAGTTGAAATTGCTGAACCATCGTCTTTACTTCTCAAATAATTATAAATTTCAAAATCTGGTGTCCCCAATAAATCATAACTAGTCATTTGATAACCTCCGTTTATTTCTTGAAATTCATTAGTCGTAAATCTGTTCCATTATCCGAAGCATCGAATGTTATGTTAAAACTACACTCGTCGCCTCCTCCATTTCCGCCACATGGAACTTCCATCACGTATTTTCTCGAATTATAAAAATTAGAAAAACTCCATTCGCCATTCCAAGGTGCCATGATAACAAAGTCTTGATCATCAGAATTTTCATTACAAAAACCACATGGATTAATATTATCAAAAGTAAATGCTTCGCCATTAAACCATTCCAGATTTCCTTCCGCATCATAATCATTCAAACCAATGTAAGTCATCTCGGAAATATTCTGCTGAATAAAATCATTCTCCTCTTGCGAACTAATTGCTGCTAAATATCCACCATTCATTTCTGCAACTGCTTGTGCATCCACAGGTCTTGAAGCATCATTGGAAATATAATATTTGCTATCGCCAAATTCTCCCAGCGTCGTAAATCCTGCAAAATCTCCAGGGCATCCACCACCCGTATTAATATCATTAACAGTTATCGTAAAACTACAATCTACTGCACTTTGACAATAAATATTTGACCCTCCAAAAAAGGAAGCAAACACAATTTCAGTTGTTCCTATTGGAAAAACGCTTCCACTCGGCAACCCTAAAACTTGATTGGGAGAATCTGGAGAACAAGACGAAGGAGTTATCGTTGGTAATCCAAAATTCACTACCGCTCCATCAGTCGAAGTTGCATCGACCGTAATATCATCTGGGCAAATTACATCACCAAAAATTCCTTCTACTTGAATCGTAGTCGTACAAATCTCTTCATTTCCACAAGCATCAAAAATTCTATATACAATCGTGTATTCCGTCCAAGCATCCAAAAAACTACTAGACATTGGTCCTGATAATTGTTCAACGGTTATGCCTCCTGGGCAATCAGTCGATCCAGTTGGAATAGACCAAGTTATATTTTTCCCAGAAGGATCAATTGGGTTTACATTCAAATCACTTACCGAAATATTCAAATCACAATCCACTTGCAGACCAGTTAGCGCAGTTCCACACACGGGCGCATTCCAACCATCAGCAGTATATTTCCAAACCAACTTTTTATCATTACTCTGCGCTCCTGTCATTAGATATCCACCATCAGAAGTAGCAAATTGCACCACTTGTAAATTTTTGGAATTCAATGGCTCATCGTAACCCCAAACCAAATCTCCATTCGGATTAATCAGTCCATACTTTTTGAAAGAGTTAGAAGTAATATTTCCAAAAAGTGAAAAATTAAACATCACTCCCCCATTGTCAGCAGCAACTGCACCCTTGAGTCGAAATCCAAAATTGGAAGTATTCGTCAAGGAAAAATAATCACCTAAGTTTCTTTCCCAAACAAACGATCCATCATTTGCATTTAATTTTATCAAAAGTAAATCATCCGTAAAGTATCCATCTGCATAAGTAAAATAAAATGAATTGCTATCTGAAGACTCTCCAATAAAATTTCGCTCTTCACTATTTACCACAGGTGTTCCATATCTCCATATTTCATTTCCATCGGCATCTATTTTAATTATTGTATCAACATTACCTGCTTTCAATCTTAAATAATATCCTCCATCACTACTTCTTGACAAGACATTTAAACTGACAAAAGAATTTTCATTCGCCAAAAGTTGTTGCCAAATTTCATTTCCATCCAAATCAGTTTTTATCAAAAAAGGTTGGCGCACGCCATTGGTCACTCCTTCACCTGAGTGTCCCGTAATTAAAATTCCATCTGCATCTTCCCAAGCATCACGAGAAGTAGTATAAGTTATATTTGGAACAGTCGTATTCGGCACATAAGTTTTTGTCCAAACTGTATTTCCCGAAAAATCTACTTTTACTAATTGCGGATTTAGTCCATCCACATCATGCATAAAAAAGTAATCTCCCAATGTAGAAAATCGTCCAAAATCCATCCCAGTTGGATAAGGAATTTCAAGATCTGAATCTGAAATCGTTTGACCAGTTTTATCAATATTCCAAGTCGTTAATCTTCTCACTCCAACTGTACTTGAAAATCCTTCATAAATTAATTCAAATCCGTCCGTAGTTTCATTAATTCTATTTGCTACATCTTGGTCAAAAATATTATTGACTTCTTTCTGATTAAAAAAGGCGCAATCAGTATTACTTGTCCCACATGGAATCTCCACCATATATTTACGAGCGTTCCAAAAGTTAGAAAAACTCCAGCCACCTGCTCCCCAAGGTTCCTTCACTACATAATCTTGATCGTCAGAATTACTAGTACAAAAATTACATGGATCAATATTCGTATAACCAACTGCAGCTCCATTGAACCATGCAAAAGTCCCTTCGGTCGCCGCATCATTCAATCCGATATAGGTAAGCTCATCTATATAATTTAAAATAAAATCATCTTCCTCTTCATCATCAATGACTGCTAAATATCCACCTAATGCTTCTGCCGCAGCTTGGGCATCAGTTGGTTGTGCATACCCGATAGATAGGTAATAATTGTGTCCATTGAATTGCCCGATATTTACATAGCCCGGGTGAAAGGGAGCACATTGACTTTGAATAATATTGGGCAAAAATAAAATGCCAACTATGGCAAGAAGAATGAATCTTTTCATCTTATGTTGTTTTGTTGTAGATAATTATTTTGGTAATTATCTTATTTTTAAAGAATTGTTCTTTTGTGAAAATAAAAATTTAGAAGTCTTTGGAAAGTGCTGTAAACTTAATTCTAATTTTGCACTTAAGAAGTACACATTTATTATTTTTCCAATAAAAAAAATACCTCTTTCCTCTAATAATCCTTTAAAAAATGTATTCCCAGTCTAATTTTTCCAATAAAAAAAATATAATTATCATTTAAATATATATTCTCTTTCCCCAGATTCCCAGTCACTTTATTTTTTGGAAAAATTAAATAGACTTCAAATCTCCAAATATAAATTAGGTCAAACGATATCTTCCTCTATAATTAATTCGCCAAAATCTCCTTCTTGTTCAATTGAACTACTCCTCAGCAAGCTGACGGATAATCAAAAATAAATTCTAAAATTTTATAGCGCTAACTTTTAAATTATTGTTTAAAACAAAAAATTGGTTTAAGCTTTTTTTAAAAAAAGTTATAAACTATTTAATACACTTGCACCTGATACAAGCATAGTAGAATTCGTTAGATTAACATGAAAATGTCAATCCCCATTCTTCTTTATGACAATAATTTTTAGTTAATTTTGAGAAAAATAAATCCATGCAAATCGAACTTATTCTTTCTTTTCTATTGGCTTCTGTTCTATTAACTTTTATGCCCGGACCTGACAATATTTTTGTATTAACCGAAAGCATCACCAAAGGTCAAAAA
This sequence comes from uncultured Saprospiraceae bacterium, assembly GCA_964352225.1. Classification (GTDB taxonomy): domain Bacteria; phylum Bacteroidota; class Bacteroidia; order Chitinophagales; family Saprospiraceae; genus CAJQQY01. Next base: position 5,606 of record CAYGRM010000294.1, read on the forward strand.
AATGGAATTGCTATTTCCATCGGACTTTGCACAGGCGTTTTGATTCATACCTTAGCTGCGGCAACAGGACTGTCGATTATTATCCAAAAATCAGCTTTAGCATTTTCCATTATAAAATATTTAGGGGCAGCTTATTTATTTTATCTAGCGTACTTGTCAACAAAAGAAAAACCGATGGAAGTAAATTTGGATAAAAAATCAGCAGAGGAAAAATTCCAATTATTTCCTTTGATCAGAAAAGGGTTTTTGATGAATGTTTTAAACCCTAAAGTGTCGTTATTTTTCATTGCCTTTCTTCCTCAATTTATCAGCCAAGATGGCATCAATATTACTTATCAAATGATTATTCTTGGATTAATTTTCATGGTTCAAGCATTGATTATATTTAGTATGATTTCAATTTTGTCAAGTCGATTGACTAGTTATGTAAATAGCTCTAAGTTTTGGAAAACAACTAAATGGAGTAAAGTTGGAGTACTGTCAATTTTAGGATTGACCTTAGCTTTGTCTGAAAAATAAAAATGAAAACACCTTACGATAAATATTACCAACAAGAAAATCTCTTCGGCAAACCTTACCCCGAACTAATTTCTTTTTTTGAAAAAAAACTTAAAAAAGGAAAACTACTCGACCTCGGCTGTGGGCAAGGACGCAATGCAATTCCTCTAGCAAGAATGGGCTTCGAGATAATCGGACTTGACAATTCTACCATTGGAATTCAGCAATTAAATGAAAAAGCAAAAAAAGAAAACCTTCCGCTTGAAGGAATGGTAGCTGATATTTTTGAGTATGATAATTATCAGGAATTTGATTTTATCCTTTTGGATAGTATGTTTCATTTTACCAAAAAAGATAAAAAACGAGAAGTCAATTTTCTAAAAAATATTTTCCAAAAATCGAAAACGAAAACGATCATTGTCATTTGTATTCAAAATACAGGAAGCAAAGTGAAAGTTTTAAATAAAATGATTAGCGAATCATTGGAAGTAAAAAAAGTGGAAGAAGTAAGTTTGAAATATACATTTATAGATCAAGAATCGAATCATTCTTCGACAACTGATTACCTGATGATAGCATTAGAAATTGATTAAAAAAACTAAAAAAGCACCAATCAAACTTCTTGAATGGTGCTTTTTAATTTTTAGTAAATATACTGTTACAAAAACTCATCCTCTTCATCCATCAACTTATTTATCTTCGGTTGCAAGAACCAAACGCCTATCGGAAAAAACCACAGTAAAAAGAATTCCCCCACAAAATCTGAAAATTTCACCTCCTTTTGCAACTCCACCGTCTTGAATGTTTTCGCAGCAAAATACATCACATAAAAAATACAAAACATCGAAAAGAAGTGAATTAGAATAATTCCTCCTACACCAGAAGTAGTTGCAGACAATACAAAAATGTGAGGCATTTCCTGTAAAAAAGTAAATGTTACTATTGAAATAAAGGATATATACATTAATGGAATAAAGAAAAATACTTTAAATTTTCTAACATTCATTTTGACACCATCGGGTTTTTTATCTTGTAACCCTATCCCAATCGACCAGAACCAACCAAACCATACGTACATAATAAGTACAGCAATAATTTGGGCAAACATCATTATATTGGAAAACTCCTCTAAGTCTAATTCACCTTGATTGTTCATTTCTGCGATTGCTGAAAACATTATAATGAATTGGAAAATAAATGGAAGTCCAAACACCATTAAAAATAGTTGCCAATGTTTCGCGTTTAAAAATTTATCAATCATCAGTTTATTTTTTGTTATTTTAAGAAAAGAATAAACTTACGAAAAATAAAGAACCTAAATCAAAATTCATTGTTTCACTTTCTATGAAAAAGCATTACTTACTTTTTGCATCCTTCCTCGTTTTCTTTTTTGCTTGTCAAAAAAGATACGATTTGCCGCCTATCGTGGAGAACTCAGATTGGAAAACTAAAGTCATTTCTCCTTATCCACAAACTACGGGAGGAGATCCTGATAGTGGTTTTTATTATTTGACTCATGGTGCATATTTGGGTTCGGGCATTCCGTATGATTTGATGAAAAAACGAGTAGAACGCAATCGAGAGAAGTTCGCAAGAAAATCAGGTTTGGCTTCGGAATATGGATTTGCAGTTTTCGAAACGGTACAAGGAGTCGAAGTGATGAACGGTACTTGCTTTAGTTGCCATGCTGGAAAAGTAAATGGTGAAGTTGTTTTAGGTTTAGGAAATTCTCTCAATGACAATCAAACTAATTTGACTACCCCAGCCAAATTAATGAATTGGAGAGTTCGAAAAAAATATAAAAACGACTCGACGACCATTGCCGCTTTCGATGATTTTGGAAATTATTTCAAACTCATGGCGCCTTATATTCATACCGATAATCCAGGTGTCAATCCTGCAGCTCGGATTGCGGAAGCTTGTATGCGCTATCGTAACCCTGAGGATTTAAGTTATACACCTGAGCCACAATATGATGTTCGGGAGTATAATTTGGCAAGTGATATCCCTGCGCTATGGCATATGCAAAAGAAAAATGCATTGTATTACACAGCAGTTGGACGAGGTGATTTCACAAAATTATTATTCCAAGCTTCCGTCTTGGGTATCAAAGATAGCACCGCAGCTAGAGTTGCACAAGAGAAATTTGTTCACATCACAGCTTGGATCAATTCCATCGAAGCACCAAAATATCCAGGAAGAATTGATTTGGAATTGGCCAACCAAGGCAAGAAGGTTTTCCAAAAAAAATGTCAAGGTTGTCATGGCACTTACGACACTCCTGAAACTTATCCCAACAAAGTAGTATCCATCGATAAGATAGGAACAGACCCACTTTATGCCAGCTATGCATCTGATAGTAAAATTGTAGAATGGTATAATAAAAGTTGGTTTGCTCAGTCGGAGCCTCGGTCTTGGTTTGAGCCAGAACGTGGATATATTGCGCCACCATTGGATGGAATTTGGGCTACAGCTCCCTACTTTCATAATGGTTCAGTTCCTACGATTTATCAAGTACTTAAAAGTAGTAGTCGTCCTGAAAAATGGAAA
>CAYGRM010000295.1:0-8645 GCA_964352225.1 uncultured Saprospiraceae bacterium
TTTAACTCGATCGATACGGAATCTTTTTCTTCTACCCAGAGTGATTTGTAGTGATTTTTATCTAAAGTAATAGTTCCAAAAAGACAAAGCAAAATTGCTTCGAACACGCTTGATTTCCCCGCTCCATTTTTCCCAACAACACCTACTAGACCTTCTCGAAAGTCAAGATCAAGTTTGCCGTATTGTTTGAAATTTTTTAGTTGTAGTTTTTTTAATATCATTGATTGTTGAACTAATTTTTTTCATAAAAATAAAAAACTCCGCTCGAAAAGCCCTAAAGGACAATGCCATTGACTAAAGGAATTTGAATATCGAATATCGAACAAGGATTTGAGAAGTTTGACGATGATAATTTGACCATGTTAGTTCGTCAAACTTCTCAAATCTCAAATCCTTGTTCTTAAATCGATATTCAAAAAATCGCTTAGGTCAATGACATTGCCTTGGGGCTTTCTTTGTTTTAATACTTTTTTTTTCACAGAGCTTCACCCTGTGCTGGTGTATTTTGCCACTTTGGGGCTTTTCTTGTTTAGCGGTTTTTATATTCTCCTGTATCGAATATTTCGAAATAATAATGTGCTTTTTTAGATAGCTCCGTTGCCTTTTCCTTGTCATCAATTTTATCAGAAATAAAACTTTTCATTAAACTTACTAGGCTTTCTGATTTACTTTGAAAACCTGCTTTTTCCGTTTCTGAAACCATAAACTTACGGTGAATAGAAATATGAACTGGCGAAGTGATCATCGCATAAATTTTACGAGTAGATAACTCAACCGATTGAATTGGCTCAATATCTTCGAGATGAATACTTAATAAGGCCTCTTTTAAATCTTCTCGTTCTGCTAGTTTTTGCAATTGCTCTTCGATCTCGGCAATTGATTTTTTATTACAATTTTTTATTACCTCCACTATCCAATTTCGAGTAGAAATCGGGATCAAGGTAGGCACTACTTTTTTACCTTTTTCCAAATCAAAAACACAATACCCTTTTTCACTTTTGGCCTCTGCTTCACTCATCCTTTCTGTGGAACCTGAATACCAAGCGGTATCCAACTTTTCTACTTTTTGGAAATTATGCCAATGTCCCAAAGCGACATAATCAAATTTATTCAATAAATCTAGGCGTTCTGGTGGATATAATTTTTCACCATATTCATCCATCATAAAGGTTTTCCCAATCGAAGTATGCAAAAGAATGATGTTAAACTTTCCCTCCACAGGTTGAATTTTATCCATTTCTTGTAATTCCAAAACATCATCATTGATATGAGGAACGCCATGAATGACCAAATCTCCAAACTCAAAAGTCTCATACTTTTGGCTAAAAATTGGGTAAACATTTGGGATAGTTTTAAAAGCTTTTAAGATTGGACTAGTAAATATCGTTTTGGGAGTTTCGTGATTTCCTGCAATTATCACAATAGGTATATTTGCTTCGGAAAGTCGAGCCAATTGTTCTAACCCAAAAATCATCGGTCGATTGGCAGGTGAAGGACGGTGGAAAAAATCCCCTGAATGGAGAATTAAATCTGGTTGGATTTCCAAAGCAGCATCTACTACTTTTTGAAAGGAATCATAGACATCTTGTTCTCGTAAATTGATGCCGGTGGTACTGAGTTTATCTAAATCATGATAACCCAAGTGAGTGTCGGAAAAGTGAAGTATTTTCATATCCGACAAATATATAAAAAATGTGTTTAGGTGGTATTGTGTATATGTACATATGTTGTTGAAAACATATATACATATACGCTCAAAAAGACAAATACCTTATTTATAGGAGTGAATATCAGAAGACCCTGATGATTTCAACTTCGTTTTCTTTGGATTACCTTTGAAGTTCACATCACTTGAACCACTTGCAGAAACTTCAATGCTTTCAGAAGCATAAACATTAGAATCTGACCCTCCGGAAGCAGATACTTTTACTTCTTTGACTTTGAAGTTATATCCATTGAAATCACTTCCGCCTGACGCGTTCAAATCCAATGTTTCAGCAGATCCATCCAAATCCACATCTGATCCTCCACTAGTGTGGCATTCTAAATTTTCAACTTCTAAATCTAATTGAATGTCAGAACCACCACTAGCGTAAATGGCTAAATTATCGAATTTTAGATCGCCTTTGGATTCAACATCAGAGCCTCCGCTAGCGCTGATATTTTCCAAATTATTAACCGTAATAAATACATTAGCTTTTTTTACTCGTCGGACATTTTTATCGAAATAAATTCTTAGCTCTCCATTTTTCACTTCAGTCATCAAGTTATCGATAACATTTTCAGATGCTTCAACCTTAACTGTTTTGGAATTGCCTTGAGCGATGGTTAAATCAATTCCTCCACTAATGGAAACTTTAGTAAATGAACTAACCGTTCGATCTTCACTTTTAGTATTTCCGTCTTTTTCCCACTTTTGAGCTTGAAGAGAGGTGGTTAAAAATACGATGGTAAGGGTTGCTAATAGGTGTGTAAATATTTTCATTTTTTTATTTTTAAATTGGACAAATAAATAAATTCCTCATAAGGACGAAAGTACTTTTTGAATAGTTGTAATTTAGGAAAACTTTTTTCTAGACTTAGTTATTGGATAGGTTCTGTAAAATTGAAATTTTAATAGAACGATCAATTAGATTATTTCTTTTGCAAATTCTAATGCTCTGATCTCGGACCACGCAAATTCTTCATTTGGAAGCATAAATCCACAATGTCCACCTTGAGTTGGGTTTTCAATAAAAATATTAGGATGTGTTTTAGCCATGGAGGTTGGCGAACAACCGGGGGTCAATATCGGATCATTTTGGGCATTGACCAATAAAGTTGGAACTTGGATATTTTCCATAAAATTCTTGGCAGATGAATTATAATAAAACTCCTCTGCATCTTTATAATTATTGAGCGGAGCTGAAAAATGTTCATCAAAATCTCTCCATTCTTTAATTTCTTCCAGTTTTTTCAAATCAACCAAACCTGGAAATTCTTGCTCTTTGATGAGTATTTTTTTCTTTAGATTTTTTAAAAATCGTTTTCTATAAATTGCATTTGATTTAAGATTCAGAATTTCGGCTCCTTCTTTTAGGTCGCAAGGTGTTGAAAATGCCACCGCTGCTTTTATTTCGGATGGAATGTCTTTTCCATTTTTTCCTAAATAGTTTAAACTCATGGCACCCCCCATACTGAAACCAATCATCACTACATTTTCATATGTTTTTTTTGCCAAAGCATGATTGATCACTTTTCCGATATCCTCTACATCACCATGATGATAAAGTCGGGAAGTACGATTCATTTCACCACTACAGGATCGGCAATTCCAAGCGAGCACATCCCAATTATTTTTGGAAAAAAGCTTGGCAGCTCCTTGAATATATTGACGTTGTGAACTTCCTTCCAAACCATGGGAAAGTAAAACTAAATTTTTACTACCATTCAAAATCCAATCTAAATCTAAGAAATCTTGATCTTCAAGTTCAAGTCGTTCCCGTTGATAGGTGACATTTTTTACATTACGAAAAATACCGGGAATGATCGTTTGGAGATGTCCATTGAATTGATAAAATGGTGGTTTGGTGTAAGATGAATTTTGTATGATTGGCATTTTTTTAGTTTTCAGTTTTGAGTATTCAGTAGGCAAATACTAGCTGCCTACTGAATACTATCCACTATTTGGAGGCTTGTGCCCTTCGGACGAATCTTTCTGCGGTGGAAGGTTCTACATATTGTAATTCTACGATTTCTCCATCAGGCATTTTCAAGATTCGATCTTTCTTTTTGGCATTGATGATAATGTCGTTAAACTTAGTATTATTGGAAACCACATTGAGGATTCCGCCTACGTAACCAAAGAAATAATAAGTATCACTTGGCGATTTGAGGTATATATACAATCGGTCATCTCCATTAGATGGCATTTTGAATTCGATGAATGCTTTGATCGTTACATTCACTTCTTCTCCGGCAATACTGATTAATCCGATTTGATCTTTTTTAGAAACAAATGATTGATAATCAGGATCCCATTTCATAGGCATTTTTCCAAATAAGAAAGAATATGGATTATGTTTTTTAGGGATTCCTAATTTGTACTCTGTTCTCATTCTAGCAATCGTTTTATCCAATAACGTGGTATCTGCAATATATTCTGACAAGGCTTTTTCGTAAAATGCCACATCAGTATAATCCACCCCTCTAGCATCAAAACTACTACTCTTGATATCTGCAATAATGAAATCTAACATATTTTTTGGAATAAAACTTTTGATTCCAGCCATCATATCTGCTTCAACTTGGTATCCAAATGGCCCTCTGACGGTCGAATCTTGAGGAGCTGGAAAAATAGAACGTGCCTCTCCCGCTGCATCAATTTTGATATATTTTAATTGATCTCCGATATTTAATTTTCCCTCTGCTTTGAAACTTCCATCCTTGTTACTAAAAGTGACTTTACTTCCACTTTTAGCATTATTTAAAATTTTAAGGGAATCGCCAAAGATGAATTCATCTTTAACTTCATCCAATTTGAATAATCCTTTGGCCTCCACAATCGCACGATCTTTTCTTAAAAATTTTGGCATCATCACCCGTGGATAGAGGTAGGCAGATTCTTTACTTAAATATAACCCGGTGTATAATTTATACCCTTCATAATTTTTAGGTTCATCATAACCAATCACCAAATCATTTTTGTCTCCTTCACTATTAATCGAAAACCATTCTCGGTCTCTCATTTTATCGGAATCTAATCTCGCGAATCCATTAAAGTCCAAAGGCTTTTTATCTCCGGTCAAGGTGATTTCTCCACGGAATTCTGTTTTCAAATCAATATAAAAATTATCTGATTCGAGGACTTCTCCCTTGGCAGTTGTTCTCGTTTTTTTCTCACTTTGTTTTCCTTTACCGTAACGTTGCCCAACAATATTATCGAATTGGATTTCCTGCTCTCGACCTTTGATATTGTACTCATAAAAACCTTTAGCTTCGTATGATTTTTTTCCCTCGATATCAACCGTTGCTCGATTGATGACGTGAAGTTTAGTTATGGTATCACAAACTATTTTACAATTTTCAAGAGTGGACATTTTACCACCTTTAAAAATTTCTAATTTTCCATCATCAGTATAAACTATTGCATCACAACTTTTTATAAAAGGCACTCCTCCAATTTTCAACTCATTTGACTTTAAGTCATAGAAAGCTGTTTCTCCATCAAAATGCAAAGAATCTCGATTTTTTCCAGTTGCCACAAATGATCCCAATTCTCCAGGTGTAGTTTTAAACATCACGGCATCTTGTTTCATATCCCAATCAAAAGTAGTCAAGGAAGTTTTATATTCATTATAAGGAAGGGTAGTAAAATTACCTTTCTCATTAGCTTCTACATGACCAGTTTGTTGATCAAAATCTAACTTACTATTCACATTACTAGTTGATAAGGCCAGTTCACTTGCCCCAACCGCATTAATTGTCAAAGTAGAAGTATCAGAATCTGCGGAGAATGCTCCATATTTAATCAACTCAGAGGAAAGACTTCCTTTCGTCCATTTCATTTTACCATTTCCTCTCAGTCCATCAGGAGTTAAAATTAGACTACCCACAATGTTGTGATCATTTTCTTTAAATAACTCAAACGGCTTATCTTTTTTGGTGGTAATATACATGCTGTCAGAATAAGGTTTCCAGTCGATAGCTACTTCCTCTCCATGCGCTTGAGGTACTTCTATATCTCCTTGACGATCTTCCCTCAAGTCAAATAGTCTTGCCGTGGCAGTCATTTGCTTGGGCTTAAAAAGTATATCCTCTGAGTCGGTAGATGAAGTCAAATAGGAAATGGTTCCTTTCCCCAACATCCCTTTATTACTCAAATGTATCTCACCTTTGTAATTTCCTTTGGCTTGATAGGTGGGTAATCCTTCTGATGGTGTTTGAGTGGTAAATCCTAAGGATTGATCTTCCTCTTGAAGTAATAAAGTTTCTTTGATGTCAGGGAAGACCTCCGCGGAAACTAGATTTCCTTTAAAATGAATATCATTCTTAGTGAAATTATCTAGACTATTAAAACTAAATTTATCTAATTTGAAATAAAAGGAATCTCGCTTGTAAACACCATCGTGAATCGACCGATTATCATAAAATACATAAGAATAATCCGAAGTATTAAAGGATGGAAAAAGGTCAATATCATTTGCTCCTGATTTATTATCAGGTGCATCTACTAGCAATATTCCATTCGTATGTTCAATTCTTGAGGCAATCGATATCGAAATAGGTCTTCCACTTTCGTCTTTGGCTTCCGTTGGAACAAACAAATCAAAATACCGAACTGAATCCAATTGCATCGTGTATTTTTCGTAATCAAAATGAAAATCCTTTCCTTCGAGCGTACTGAACCCTGCAAAGATTTTCCCATTAAAATCCATATCACGATTCTTTTTCAACGAAATGGATTTGTTCCCTGGCTTGATCGCAACTTTTTGCAACTTGCTGATTTCCAAATCAACCACATTATTGGCGGTCAAGGATCGATCTTTCATCGAAAAAACAGCATTGGCTTCTTTATCTGAAACAGAGACTAATTTGATTGCATCATAATCGGTCTTTTTTGCCATGGCATCAGCATAATGGAAAATTTTATCTTTGACATAAATGATTTCATTTTCCTTATCGTAATCGACAAAACCACTTGCTACAAATTCGTATAATAAACTTTCAATATTTGGTGTATCAAACTTTGGATTTAATTTTAGGGCATAATCTCTAGCTTCGATTTCTCTTAAGCCTAATTCATCAGATAATACTTTTAGAGAAACGATTGGATTGACATCTGAAATATTTTGAATCCGCATCAAATACTTTTCATCATAATATTTCAAACTTTCAAAAGTCACCTCGTCCTTTCCGTTTCCAATCCCGAATTGTTTTTTCCCAATCAACAAACTATCATTGACTAAATTCCAATCCACTTTATCAGCATTAATATTTACTTGATGGTAAGAATCAAAAAATGGATTTCGATCACTTCCTCTTTTTCCTCTAGACAGATTCAGGTCTTTAGTTGTGATATCATATTTTAGATTTACGGACGGATGATAAATGGAATCTTGGTCGAAGTATAAAACCACTTTTACTTGCTCTCCAGCGATGCGTTCACTTTTTCGAATTTTAAATAATTGGGTAGTCGCTCGGAAGGAAACTTTACCTCCATTCTTTACTACAATTTTTGCAGGGTTATCTTTGTCACCTGATCCATAAACGGTATTTCCCTCTAATCTAAATCCTCCCGTATATTCAATACCTTCTCCAATTCCATTGATTTTCAAAATTTTATCATAAGATGAAAAACGAGGATAAGAACCTTCCGTAGATTTATTTCTTACTACTACTTTATCTTCAAAATCTCCCTCAATTTCTTCCCCAGGGAAAAGCGAAGGATAAATTAATTTTACATTTTTCGCTTGGTATAAACTTTTCTTCCCTTCGATTTCATACTCATTTAAAACACAGTAGACATCTTTTTGATCCAATTTTTCCCAAGTTACTTTTCCGCCTGATCCTTTCCATTTTTCTTGAGTTGGAAAATATTGTCCCTTTGTTTCATAAATCACTATTGAATCTTTTCCACGAGTACCAATCAGATTTAATTTCTCAAACTCAACAAAAGGAACTCCTTCAACAATATCCATCAAATAATTATCTGCTTCATAATACCACTTCATTCCTTGCTGGGACCATCGCAATGCTTTTTTCTCATAAAATGATTCAGAAAAACTGAGGTAATCTTTATACGGTTGCAACTTTCTATTTTCGATAGCCTTTATCATCGTGAGGGTGAGGGCATTCCATTCATTTAATTTAGCTCCGTCAGTTTCATTTTGCTTAATAGCCAAAACGACGGTAAGATAATTTTTAAAATAGGGATTCGCTGACATCCTTTTCTCCAACATCTCATTGCATACATCTCTTAGTAATGGAAACTCTTCATCCGTTATCGAGGCATTGAAGTAATCTTCAAAATCATCGAAGAATTCTTCTATCTGCTTACTTTTACTTTTGGTGAAAAATTCTTTGAATTGCTTGAGAAAGGCAGGTCGTTCTTCTGGAAAAATATTGTCTTGTTGTGACCATGCAGAAGAGGCAACTAATAAAATTGCGGCAAGAGGGAGTAGTATTTTTTTTATCATAAAAGTTTATTTGAGTGATGAGTTAGGAGAGATAAGTGATGAGCCAACCATGGTCTAATCACCTATACACTCCTAACTCAACACTAATTGTACGCATATCCAATTATTTCGATATTCCGTTTTTGCTATTTTAAAATTACTGGCTTCGGCAGCATTTTTGACGAGTTCTTCGTCTTCTTTTAAAATGCCTGAAATCAATAATATTCCATTTGTAGTTAACATCTTATTTAACGTCGAAAAACTGTCCAAAATTACATGACGATTGATGTTTGCGAGGATGATGTCGTAGATCTGATCATCTACTTTTTCAAGCGTTCCATGAATGGATTTAATATTTTCAATATTATTTATACGAGCATTTTCCAAAGTGTTTTCATAAGAAGGCAATTCAATATCAATGGCATCAATTTTTTTTGCTCCTAATTGGCTCGCCAAAATGGCTAAAATGCCTGTTCCACAACCATAATC
>CAYGRM010000296.1:0-357 GCA_964352225.1 uncultured Saprospiraceae bacterium
CAGAAATACATAATTTTGAATGCGAAGCAGTCATTAGTTATAAAAATGAACTTCTTCTTTTTTCAAAAAATCATTTGGATCTAAAAACAAAATGGTACTCTCTTCCCAAAAATGCAGGAATTTATTCTGCCCAATTAATCCAAGAATTTGAGTCTGATGGACTAATAACTGGTGCAACAATAAGTGAAGATAACAATGTAATTGCATTGTTAGGATATCATAAAAGGGAGGCTACTTTTGAACCATTTATTTGGTTACTTTATGAATTTCCAGACGGAAAAATCTTTGATGGAAAAACCAAAAAATAAGACTTTACTTTTAATACGCAGATTGAGGCTATTTGTTTTGGGAAAAATA
>CAYGRM010000296.1:367-2230 GCA_964352225.1 uncultured Saprospiraceae bacterium
CTCAATTTATTTACCAGATTGATGTCGAGCCTTTTTTGAATTAATCGTAATAGATATTTTCCCAATCAGATTTGGCAGACTATTTGACTCATTTTCGTTGAAATATTTCCAATAGCAATTTTTTTTGAAAACATTTTAAACATAACCATACCATGAGTTGCTCAAAAATTAAATTTTTGCAACTAACACTACTTTTAGTCCTAGCCTTATTATCATGTAAAAAAGAAAAACCGTTAGAATTTATAGAAGATTCTACTTCTCCTCCGGAAGAAATTCCAATCTCAGAAATAATTATTCAGACCACAAAAAATTTAACCGCAGTTTCTATTTCGAATCAAGAGATAGTTATGAATGCGGAGGAAGCTATCCGAGAAATAGTTTTTAAATCATTAGTGCAAACCATTTTTTACCCACAGATTTATGATTTAACGGGAAGTTCTGCTACGGCAAGAACTGGTTGCCCTAATAGTACTTTAACTACGGAAAGTGGGACGTCAGGATCTATTTATACCTTAATTTTAGATTACGGAACTGGTTGTACTTCAGGTGGAAACGCTGAGTATGAAGGCATGATAACTTTGGTCATAAATGGCGAGCTTAATTCAAATGAAACTGAAATAGACCTTCAATTAAGTGATGACTTCAAAATCAATTCAAATAATGATATTGATGGATCAATGAGCTTTTCATATAATGATAATGGTTCCGAGCAGATGTATTTGATTGATGATATTTCACTTCAAAATACTAATATTTTAAATTCAGAAATAACCCAAATTAGTTTGTCTACTGCAGCAGTAAGCAAATTTAGGCTCAAACCCAATCCAACGAATGATCCAGGGAATGCAATGGATATTTTAAATGATACCATAGCTTATGCTGGTTGTTTCGAAGTGGTTTGTCCGAATGCTGAGATTTTACGATCGTGCACCATTCATGATATTGATTATAGTATTCCCTGTGGAGTTCCATTTGATGGAGAAATTATGCTAGATACCTTGAATAAAGATGGTACTTATGGATCTGGAAATGCTACTGTAGGGACATTTGGAAATATGAATTATGGCTACCCAAATGCAGTTGGGTTTGGGCAATGTGATGACTTAATTGAATTCATTGATAACAATAATGTCTCAACTATCATTCAATTATAAACAATAAAAAAAGCTTACCTCAACAAAAATGAGGTAAGCTTTTTTTATTGTTTTGAAAAAGTTAAATCACATTTTCCCTAAAATCAATTCCGCCAAATCATAAACCATTACTGACTCTTGTTTATCTTTCGCCGTGACTCCATCTGACATCATGGTCAAACAAAATGGGCAATTCACCGCGATAATTTCGGCTCCAGTTTCTAAAGCTTCTTCGGTTCGCTCCATATTGATTCTTTTCTTTCCAGGTTCATCTTCTTTAAACATCTGAGCTCCACCTGCGCCACAGCATAAACCATTGGTTTTACTTCTTTGCATCTCAACTAACTGATTGTCAAGACTTTGCAAAACAGATCGAGGTGCTTCATAAACTCCATTCGCTCGACCCAAATAACAAGAATCATGATAAGTTATTTTTTTACCATCAAATGCGCCGCCGTCTTTCAGCTTAATCCGCCCTTCATTAATCAATGATTGCAAAAATTGAGTGTGATGCATCACTTCATAATTTCCACCCAATGCTGGATATTCATTTTTTAAAATATTAAAACAATGTGGACACGTAGCAACGATCTTTTTCACGTTGTACAAATTCAATGTTTCAATATTTTGCAAAGCGACCATTTGGAAAACGAATTCATTTCCTGCTCGTCGTGCTGGATCGCCGGTGCAGCTTTCTTCCGGTCCCAGCACGGCGTAGTCCACGCCGATG
>CAYGRM010000296.1:2240-8629 GCA_964352225.1 uncultured Saprospiraceae bacterium
TGCCCAAAATCGCAAACTCCACCCCTGCTTCGTTCAAGATTTTTGTAAAAGCGACAGACACTTTTTGGGCACGTGAATCAAAACTTCCTGCACATCCTACCCAAAACAAAACTTCTGGTGTCTTTTCTGCGGCAGCCATTTCTGCCATGGTTGGTATTTTATATTCTTTAGACATCTTTCTTTTTTAATTTTTTTACTTTAAAATCTAATTTTGAGCAGTTGCTTCTTCCGCCCATTTATCACGTGCATCAGGCAATTGCCAAACTGATCCTGAATTTTCAATACTTGTAAACATGGGTAACCAATCACCGGGCCCAGCTGACAAAGTCAAAATTTCATATCGACGCATTTTCAAAATAATATCCAATGGATTAATCAAAACTGGACAGGCTTCTACACAAGCATTACAAGTGGTACAAGCGTGCAATTCTTCCTTGGAAATATAATCGAATAATGATTTTCCATCATCAAAATTATCTTTAGTCAAGGTCGTTGCCTCTGATCGGAGTTCCTCTTTAACCCATTGCAGATCACCGCTATCTAATTTTTGTCCAATCTCAGTTGCACGATCTCGAACGTCCATCATGATTTTTCGAGGTGATAATTTTTTACCAGTTATGTTTGCTGGACAAACCGCTGAGCAGCGCCCGCACTCGGTGCAAGTATATGCTCCTAAAACATTTTTCCAATCCAAACTCATCACATCATTGGCACCAAACTCTGGCAAATCATCCATTGAAGCATCTGGATCTGCTTCGATTAAGCCCATCATAGATTTGACCTCATCCATAACTTCTGGCATATTTTCCATCTCCCCTTTTGGCTGCAATTTCGCAAAGTAGGTATTTGGAAAAGCCAACATAATATGCAAATGCTTCGAAATCGGTAAGTAATTCAAAAATGCATAAACGGTCAAAATGTGCAACCACCAACCAAATCTTTCAATTCCAATTAAAGTCGATTCAGATAAACCGCCTAATAATGCTGGTCCCAGCCATGTACTCACCGCAAAATTTCCCGTGGTATGATAATGATCTGCTCCCATCGATTGCAACACTTTATCAGCCCCATTCATACTAAAAACGCCAATCAACAAAATAATCTCCAAGACCAAAATCATGTTACCATCGAACTTTGGAAAACCAGTCATTTCATCCATTTGGAATCGAGGAATCGCCAATAAATTTCTTCTAATCAAAAAGACAAGAGTAGCAAAAAATGCCAAAACGGAAAGTATCTCAATCGAACTGATCGCCACCGTGTACAATCCACCCAATGAATCAGCAAAAAATCGATGCGTTCCAAAAAAACCGTCTACCAAAATTTCAATCAATTCAATTTGGGTAAATAAAAAAGCCACATATATAGTAAGGTGTAGAGTGGCAGGAATCCATCGTTTGAACATTTTCTTCTGACCAAAAGCGATCAGTAAAACATTTTTCCATCGCTCACCAGATTGGTCTGAAATATCCTTGTCCTGACCCAAAAGGATATTTCGACGGATTTTCAAAAATTGTTTGGCTGCAAAACCAAACGCTGCAATAGTCACTATCGCAAAAATAATTTGTTGCATATTTTATATAGTTGAAGTTTTGTTTTCCAAATTTGATCAATCCAGTTTTGAAAATTAGACACCTTTTTGTTGAATTGAGTTTTGGAAAATCTAAAAAACCGAAATTACAGGTAATTATACGTTTTGAAATTAAATAGATATAATAAAATTCACTTTTTTTTAATTAAAAATGATTCTTAATTAGTATCATTTTAGCTAAATTGCCAGCATGAAATTACTTGACTCGCGACAAATTAAGCAAAAAATAAAAAGGCTGGCTATCGAAATTTTGGAACAAAATTTTGGAGAAAAGGAAATTATTCTTGCTGGCATTAATAATAATGGCTTGGGCTTCGCCAAAATGTTGGAAAAAGAAATAGTTCAACTGACGGATAATCAAATCACTTTGACTTCGATTAACCTTAGCCCTGCTAATCCATTAGAATCTGAGGTCAAAATTGGACTGTCACCCAAAGAATTAAATAAAAAAGTGATCATTATTGTGGATGACGTAGCCAATACGGGAAGAACAATTTTTTATGCTATCAAACCTTTGTTGGAAGTTTTACCTAAAAAAATCCAAGTGGCCGTTTTAGTTGATCGAGAACATAAATCATTTCCAATAAAAGTGGATTATGTCGGTATTTCGCTTTTTACAACGGTTCAAGATGATATTGATGTGCAGATTAAAGGGAAAGAGGAAAAAGCAGTTTATTTGAAGTAAAGTTTCCTACATTTAAAATATAGCAATGAAGATTTTAATTGTTGAAGATGCACCTTATCGTCAAAATTACATAAAAGGTATTTTAGAAAATCACGAGGTGGATGGAGTTTTAAATGCAGAAGTAGGATTAAAACTTTTAAAAATCAACGCTTATGATATTGTTTTTTTAGATCATGATTTGATTGGAGCAAAATCAGGAAGTTATTTGACTTTGAATTGGTACCAAAATAAAGATACTTTCAAAACCCAAAAACCCTTAGTTGTCATTCATTCTATGAATATGGATGGAGCTTCCAAAATGGAAAATCACCTTAAAGGTATGACGCTAAAAACTGAACGAATTTCTTTTAAATTAATCAGACTAGGAACAGTTGACCTGAACGAAATCATCAAAAGTAATTTTGAATCGTAAAACAAGCAAACATGAAATTTGGTAAGTTGCCCGATATCTCAAATATTGTTTTTTCCCTCCCAAATGAACCTGAAGAAAATACAACTATTTTATCCTCTTTTCCAAAAACGAATACTCCTCCAAAAATCTACATCGGTTGCACCGGTTGGAGTATGAAAGAATGGGTTGGAAAAGTTTATCCACCAAAAACCCCAACCAAAGATTACTTAAAACACTATGCTAAACAATTTAATACCATTGAATTAAACACGACTCATTATCGAATCCCAAGTGAGGCAAATATCGAAAAGTGGAAAAATGAATCTACTGCCGATTTCAAGTTTTGTCCAAAAATTCCACAAGTGATTAGCCATAGTGCTGACTTGGGATTAAATAATAATGCGTTGGATGATTTTTGCAAAAATATTCTACTTTTGGAGGAGAAATTAGGTTGCTGTTTTATGCAATTGCCTCCTTATTTTGGAATTGATCGACTAGGTATTTTAGAGCATTTTATCAACAGATTTCCAAGTGAAATTCGATTAGCGATTGAATTCCGACATGAAAGCATTTTTTCCAATAAAAAAAATCAAAAAGAGGTCGCTGATTTATTAAAAAAGTATAATATTGCTTGGGTAAATACTGATGTGGCAGGACGACGAGATGTTTTGCATTTACAATTAACTACCAATATTGTCATGATCCGATTTGTTGGAAATGGACTACATCCAACTGATTATCAACGAATTGACGAGTGGGTACAAAAGTTAAAGCATTGGTCTAAGCAAGGTCTTCCTGAAATTTATTTTTTCCCGCATGAACCTGACAATATTTTAGCTCCTGATTTATCTTTATATTTGACTGAAGAGCTACAGAAGGATTTTGAAGTGAGCACCAGAGGCCCAAAATTTTATGATGAAGATGATGGAAAGCAAATGTCTCTTTTTTAATAATAATTGATCATGATTAATAAAGTAACCATCTATTGTTCATCCAGCAATAGTCTTCCTCAAAAGTATTATGAGGAAACTAAAAAAATTGGAGAACTCCTTGCTCAAGAAAATATTACCATCATTTACGGTGGAGGTTCATCAGGCCTGATGGGGACATTGGCAGATAGTGCTTTAGAAAATAAAGGGAGAGTAATTGGAGTAATTCCAAGGTTTATGAAAGCGGTGGAATGGGATCACAAAGGCGTGAACCTCATGATCGAAACTGAGGATATGGCTGAGCGAAAAAAAATATTAATCGAAGGAACTGATGCAGTTATTGCTTTGCCAGGAGGAGTCGGAACATTCGAAGAATTATTTGAAGTATTGAGTGCAAAACGATTGGGACTTTTTACCAAACCAATCATCATTTATAATTTTGAGGGATTTTATAATCCAATTATCGAAATGTTAGAAACTTGTGTGGAGGAGAATTTTATGGGACAACAACATCGAGAAATTTGGACAGAAGTAACTCAACTGAATCACCTAATTGATGCGATAAAAAATGCTCCAGCTTGGAGTGAATCCGCCATTGATCAAGCGAAGACTTAAGTTTTAAAACAAATTGAAATGACTAGAGAGATTACAGAAGATGATAAATCATATCCTTATATCCACCGAGATATAAGTTGGCTATATTTTAATGAAAGGGTGCTGCAAGAGGCGGAAGATTCTTCTATGCCCTTGTTTGAAAAGATTAAATTCTTAGCTATTTACTCCAATAACTTGGGAGAGTTTTTTAGAGTACGAGTAGCCAATTTGCGAAACTTGGTTCGTGTTGGAAAAAAAACCAAAAAGAAATTAGACTACGATCCCAAGGAAATATTAAAGCGAGTTTTAAAAATTGTTACTCAACAACAAATTAAATTTTCCGAAATATTTAATACCCAAATCATTCCAGAGCTGAGTAAAAGTGGAATCAACTTACTACGTTATGATGATCTGGCAGATGAGCAAAAAGAATTTGTTAATACTTATATCCAAGATGAACTGCAACCACACATCCAACCAGTTCTATTAGTAAAAAATAAAATACGTCCATTTCTTAATAATTCGGAATTGTATTTAGCAATCTTATTAAAAGATAAAAGTGCAGGACTGGCAGAGGTGAATGAACATTATGCGATCCTAAAAATACCTTCTGAGTACCTACCTCGATTTATCGAATTACCGAATTCAAATGGCCGAAATGATATTATCATATTGGATGATATTGTCCGTAGAGCGGTGACGTGGATGTTTCCTGGTTATCATATTGTTGATTCTTATTCGATAAAATTAACGCGTGACGCGGAGCTTTATATTGATGATGAATTTTCGGGAGATCTTTTATCAAAAATAAAACATAGCCTTAAAAAACGAAATGTTGGTCCAGCATCTCGGTTAGTTTACGATTCCGCTATGCCTATTCAATTACTGGATTTCTTGATTGAATCATTTGAATTAAATAAATATGACTTGATCCCTGAAGGAAGGTATCACAATAATTTTGACTTTTTCCAATTTCCTAGTTTTGGAAAAAATCATATGAAAATTACACCACTTCCTCCACTTGATTATCCAGCCCTAACCCCTGAGTCTAGTATTTTTGAAGAAATCAAAAAGAAAGACCATATGGTTCATTTTCCATATCATACCTATGAACCGGTGATTCGTTTTTTTGAAGATGCAGCTAATGACCCAAATGTAACTGAAATCAGAATCGTTCAATATCGAGTAGCTAAAAAATCTAGAATCATGCAAGCGATGATGAAAGCTGCTAGATCAGGAAAAAAAGTTCATGCTTTTATTGAAGTCAAAGCGAGATTTGACGAAGAAGCAAATTTAAGATGGGGAGAAAGTTTGGAAAAGGCAGGAGTAAAAGTAAGCTATAGTTTTCCTGGACTTAAAGTTCACTCAAAATTGGCGATGGTCAAAAGAATTGAAAATGAAAAGACCAAAATTTACACTTATTTAAGCTCTGGAAATTTTCATGAAGACACCGCTAAAATTTACACCGATTTAGGATTTTTTACGGCTGATAAAAAAATAACTCGAGAAGTTAGTGAAGTCTTCTCCATTTTAGAATCGGTAGATCACCGACCAGTTAAATTTCAACACTTATTGGTTGGGCAATTTAATTTGAGGCCAGATCTTAAAAAATTAATCAATCAAGAAATAGCCAATGTAAAAGCAGGAAAAACTGCTCGAATGATTTTGAAAATGAATAGTTTGGAAGATAAAGAGATGATTATCAAACTATATGAAGCTAGTCAGGCAGGGGTAAAAATCAAAATGATTATTCGTGGATTATGTTGTTTGACTCCTGGTATCAAAGGGTTAAGTGACAATATCGAAATTATTAGTATTGTTGATAGATTTTTGGAGCACAGCCGAGTTTTTATTTTTCATAATGACGGTGATGAAAAAATTTATATCTCTTCGGCAGATTGGATGTATCGTAATCTTAGCAAGCGTATCGAGACTGCTTTCCCTGTATATGATGAAGAATTAAAAAAAGAAATAAAATCTATCCTTGCGATTCAGCTACAGGATAATGTCAAGGCAAGAATTATTGATAGGTATAATCAGAATAAATTTAGCATAGGAAATTCCGAGATGCCAGTTCGTTCTCAAACTTCCACCTACTATTACTATAAAAACAAAGCGAAAGAAGAATTTTAAAAAAAAGTGGAACTAAGAGACTGTTTTGAATTATGTCGCTAACTTTTTTATGCGTCTTTTTTCACC
>CAYGRM010000297.1:0-8551 GCA_964352225.1 uncultured Saprospiraceae bacterium
CTCCAAAGGTGATGGAGCCTGAGAAATGTGAAAACTGGTTTTGGGTAAATCCTCAAAAATTACCTCAACCACATTTTGATGCTAGTGAATTTGCTGTTGAATGTTTTTTGAAAAAACAATTTTATATAAAAAATCAATTATGAAAATTCGTCAGGAAACGCCTCAAGACTTTTCAACAGTTTACACAATAAATCATCTAGCCTTCGAGCAAGAAGGGGAAAGTCAACTAATCGAAAAAATTCGAAAAGGGAAAACTTTTATTCCTGAACTTTCTCTGGTAGCTGAGCAAGATGGTCAAGTCATCGGTCATATCCTTTTTTCCAAAATAAAAATTATCGGCGGTGAGTCCTACCCTTCTCTTGCGCTTGCTCCTATGGCAGTTCTTCCTGATTTTCAAAATAAAGGAATCGGAAGTGCACTAGTAAAAAAAGGATTACAAATTGCAAAAGATTTAGAATTTGAACATGTGATCGTTTTAGGTCACCAAGATTTTTATCCCAAATTTGGTTTTCGAAAAGCATCAAACTGGAAGATTAAATGCCCATTTGAAGTACCTGATGATCATTTTATGGCGATTGAATTAGTAAAGGGAAGCCTAGAGAATAGAAGCGGAATGGTGGAATATCCTGCTGTTTTTAATGACATATAAAAGCTAGACAAGGCGAGTCCATTTCCTATTTTTCAGATAACGATGCTTTAATAAATCTCCTCATTTAAAAATGGAATCAAGGCCAAAACCATTGCCTCCACATAGAATTGTGTACGATCTATAATGTTTCCCGTCAAAATTCCGACTGCTCCATTTTTTTGTTTTGAATTAGAATGACCAAAAACAATGTCGTCCGCCTCTCCCAATTCTTTACCTTGATGGATCAGCTCAACTACTTTGGGAGGAAGGAAAAAAGTGCCGGTTCTAGCTTTTCCCATTTTGTCTTTTGATAAAATTACCACCCATGCGAAAGCCATCATCTCCTGCTCCATTTCTTCAATTCCACCTTCTATGCCTACCCAATATTTAGCATTGGGAAAATCATTTTTAGCATGAGTAGCTCGATTGATGGCGCCTTGTAAAGTTTCCTTGTTTGACATTGGTTGATCACTCACATCAGAAGGAACAGCAACCCCGGTACAGGCAAAATTAGTTTCCGGAAAAACTTTCGAATAGCCTAAGCTTACTGAATTTATTTTGATGGGATTTTTAGACGCAACGATTATTTTGGAATCCATTTGTATTTATTTTTTTGTGGCATTAATGCCATAATAAACCAAATAAATTCCAAAAATTGCTTGAACTCCCATCATTAAAACCTTTAGTTTACTGGTCTCTGGTGTCCACCCTTCCAACATAAACCAATAAACTGATGGTCCTGCTAGAAAGGCTCCAGCCACCAAAAACATTTTTTTATTTCTTTGATTTTTATTTTCCACTTGTCACGATTTTATTTAATTTTTAAAAACTAAGTAACTGGTCAATATTAAATATAGTTTTTGACGGTCTGTTTTTCCGCCATTTCCTCCAAAAAAATAATTCCAGACCGAGGGTATGCAATGATTTTTTTGAAAAAACTGGCAAAAAAATTCCCTTGTCAAAATTCTATATTTAATAATGACCAATTACTTAGGCATGTTACTCTCTAAAAAGTCTGAAAATAATTTCAATTATATTTATTCGCATTCACCACAGGATTCGCATACATGGCTAATAAATATTTTGCTCCTTCGCCTTCCTCGTCACCTACTAGCTGCTCCATTTGAGCTTGAAAGAATTGAGTATGTTTTTCTTTTTCTTCTGCCGTATACTTGCTAGAATAATCAGATGATGCATGAAGTAAATCGTAAGCCACATAATTGACAGGATTCAATTGGTAATTAAGGTGAATCGATCGATCAAGTATATTGGTCAATAACTCTAATTCTTGCTTACTATTTTTTGCGGTATCAAATACTTCTAACTCTTCCTTCAAAGGTTTTCCAAAGTTGAAATGTACTTTTCCCTTATTTCCACGAATCCCTAAAAGCATATTATTAAGATCTTCTCTAAAGGATTTTTTAAAATCAGGGTCTATTCTTTTATTGAGAAATTCTTGCGTTTTAAGCAAGCCCGTTGGATCAAATTCATAAGAAATCGCCACCGGAACTACATTCAGATTTTGAAAATGCTCTTTCAACATTTTACCTCCACTCAAACTAATCATTTTCAAAAGTCCTGCTTGAGTTCGATCATCTCCATCCTTTGCTCGACCCTCTCTCTGGGCAATCCATACAGAATCTATTTTTGCTGAAATCATCCTTTGAATATATTTGGAAAGTTCGACGGAGTGAGCATACAATTCTCTCGGAGTACCTTCTCGCTTGACGACAAAACTTTTGTTGATTCGAAAGAGAATTTCAGAAGTTCTATTTTTCATTAAGTTATCACCAATGGCAATCTGACTGGTCGTCATCTTATTTTCAAATAACAGTAAATTCAAATAAGCTGAATCTAAAACGATATCTCGATGGTTAGAAATAAACAGATATTTATCCTGGTGATTCAAATTTTCTAAACCACTTACTGACAATTCGGAAATACTTATCTGTTGAATCGTTTTTAAAAATGGGCGAGTAATATTAGCCTGAAAATCATAAATGGACTTGATATTATCTTTGACGTTGACAATATGGTCGAATAATTGTTCAGGCAAAAATGCCTTCACGCCTTCCATAAATTTTTCATGTTGAAAAACTTGTTGGATGCCTTGCTGAACTTCCTCATCGGTGTAGAGATCGAGGCTGATTTCATTTTCTTGCATATTATGTGATTGTTTTCTTCTTGCAAATATCTTATTTTTTTTGGGTTTGGAGAGCGTTTAAAAAATCTATCTTTAAATAAGGAACAGTTCAATAATAAATTACCATTCTTGGCTGCTTCCCTGCCTTTGCCGGCAGGCAGGTTTTGCCCTTATTTTTCACTTTAAATCAGTCATAGTATCAACAATACTCCTTCTTTAAAGTAAAAACTAAGACCAAAATAAGCTACCCAAGAACGTCAATTTATTAATGACCTGTTCCTAATTCCTGTAGGTCGGTTAAATATTTTTTGAAAAAATTAAAAACTATGAAATCAAAACTCTCCTTTTGAGGACTTTTGTTTTGCCTGACATGCATGTTAAAGGTGATAAAAAATTAGATTTTTACTTAATTCGGCTTTTTTATAACTTTAGCTTTTTCAAAATATTAACTACATAATATATTAGCATGAAAATTTACCTCTCTTTGGCATTTTTACTTTTTGCTCAATTCGTATTTTGTCAGTATGAGCCTTTTGAGAGCAATGGAGATATTCCGAAAGATTTCACAACTTACTCCTACCAGAAATACAAAAAAGAACTCGAAAAAGTAGACAGAAATTCGAAAAGAAGGTCTCAAAAAAATCAAAAAGAATTTTTCTTAGAAAGTAACTTTGGAATTGATGATTTGCTCCAAAGTGGATATGTGATGTTCAATGATCCCGTTTCTGAATATGTCACCGAAATAGCAAATATATTGTTAGAAAATGAACCGAGACTAAAAGGTAAACTTAGGTTTTATACCGTTCGGTCAAGTTCCGTGAACGCCTTTGCTACCAACCAAGGAATTGTTTTAGTCAATATGGGGCTAATTGCTCAATTAAAAAATGAAGCTCAATTAGCATTTATTTTAGCACATGAAATTGCACATTTTAAAGAGCAACATGCCCTAAAATTTTATTTGGAATCAAAAGAAATTGATCGACAGAATAGTCGAAATATCTTCAAAAGAAAAAATTTCGAAAACACCATAACTAAAAATCAATTCTCCAAGGAACAAGAATCTGAAGCAGACGAATTAGGTTTAGAATTATTTCTAAAATCAAAATATAACCTTCAAGGAGTCAATGGTGCTTTTGATGTTTTACAATATTCTTATTTGCCATTCGCAGATATACCTTTCGATAAATCTTATTTCGAAGATGAATATTTGCTTTTCAAAGACGATTATCAATTAGACTCTATCAAAGCTATTTCAACAGAAGTGGACGAAGATGATGAAGAAAGTACCCATCCAAGTTTACCTAAAAGAAGAATTGCTGCAGATGAGGTGATCAGAAAAAACTCCAATGAAAATCGCGTAAATTATGTCCTCTCTGAAAGCAGATTCAAGGAATTACAAAAACGAGCGAAGTATGAATTATTAGATTATCAACTGCGTGACTACGAATTTTATGAATCATTTTATAATGCATATTCCTTGCAAAAAGAATATCCTGATGACCTGCATTTGAAAAAAGTTATTGCCAAGTCGTTGTATGGATTTGCAAAATTGAGAAATGCTCGTCAATTTTCAGACTATCGATTAAAATATAAAAGAATTGAAGGAGAGTTGGGAAGTGTGGTTTTCTTCATCAATGAATTGGAGAAATTCGAAATGAATGCTTTGGCGTTGCGATATGCTTATTTGCTTAAAGAGGAATTTAAAGATGATATCGTTTTCCAAGATATGATCAAGGACCTCTGCCAAGATATGGTCAATACACATAGCAAAAAATTAAAAAACTTTAAACCTGGAAAAGCTCCTCTTAGTTTCTCTACTCCAGAAAAACCTAGTGAAGATGCCTCGGAAGTAGAACAAGAGAAGTACCAAGAGCTCATGAAAAAATATAAAGACGAATTGGTTGGAAAATATGTCTATTACGGCTTCGGTGATTTTTTAGAACAAGATGACTTTAACGCCATGGTGGAAAACTGCAAAGACATCAAAAAGAAAAAGAAAGAAGGGGAAGAATCAAAAAATTATTCGATTCTTGAAAATGGAGATTTTGCCTTAGGTGAAAATAAAGTGCTATTGATCAATCCCTATTACATGAAATTAAATCGAAATTTCAAAAAACAACTATTGATAAAGACTGAAAAAGCGCAATTAGAATTTACTCAATCGATTCAAAAAAATGCAGATCGATTAGATCTGAAATTAGCGGTCATTGACCCAAATAATTTCACTAAAAAAGATGTAGAAAAGTTTAACGATTTTAGAGAAATCCAAGAATGGTTTGGACATCAAATGAATATGGAAGATGATTTTAAAATGATCGCTTTCAATCAAGAACGCATCAATGAATTAACTAAAAAATATAAAGTGGATACGTTTGTTTGGGCAGGAATAATGACTGGAAAAAAAGGAAAAAGTTCTTTTGACGTCATCGGCAAATTTATCTTTAATCAATTTTCTTGGTTATATACTATGATTACTCCAAAGGGTGAAACGATCATTTTTTCACTTGCGCTTGATGGAGAAACAGGTCGGGCAAGATTGGGATCTTTTGATTATGTACCATACATAGATCATAAGGATGTCATCAAACAAAGAGTGTATGATATTTTATCTCAGATAAAAAAGAAACGTAAAAAGTAATTCACTCACTCTCTTTTTTTTCAAAATCATTCCTAAATAAAAACTCATGTTTCGAAAATATATATTCTTACTTTTAATTTGTTTCCTTTCTTCTTTTACTGCTCAGAGCCAAAACGTGCCTGGATATTTGGGCAAAAGGGCATTTGTAGATTATAATTTTAATCTGCCCTACCCAATTTACTTAGGCCCCAAATGGACAAATTTCATCCATAATATTAACTTCAATTATGTGATCAGAAGACGAGCCCAAATTGGTCTAACCGTAGATTTCTTTAATCTCATTGCCGAACCTGAAGGGGGTAGTTATTCCATCAATGAAGAGAATCTTTATAGTTCAGTTAAAGGAGGAGCAGTCGGGATTAACTTCGATTGGTACAACAAAAAATCCATTGCTCCGGTAGGAAATTATTTTCGTCTTACCGCTAAAAAGTTTTTTGGAAAATACGAAGACTTCGATGATTTTAGTGGTACCGTATATAGTTATGATGGTGATTATGACGACTTTGCCTTCGCCTTTGGCTATGGGATCAGACGAATATTTTTTGACCAAATGGTTTTCAATGTAGGTGGGTCTTTTGAGTTTGTGTTTGGTGGATTAAGCGCAGATGAAAGAGGTTATAATTTTGCGGTAGGAAGTTCTTATTATTGGAAGTTTCATGTTGGGGTGGGCGTTTTATTATTTTAAAAAAGAGCGCCCGTAAATAGATTGTTATTTACAGGCGCTCTTTCAAAAGAAAATGATGATTTACCAATCAACCAATTACTTTTTCACATCTTTCATATTGTACAACTTCATTCCATCCTCATAATACTTATCTCCCTCTATCCAGAATACGGATTCATTCGTATTGGCAATCAAGCGGCAAGCATAAACATATGACTTGAAAAATTTAGTCAAATAATCATAATCTAATGATTCAGGATTATCTTGCGGCTGGTGATAATATTTATTCACTTCATCATCCATCTTAGTAATTCCCATTCCGAAAGTTGGAGCAGGAACTCCTTTTTTTGCAAAATTCACATTATCAGATCGGTCAAATAATCCTTGCTCCGGCATATTATCTTTAATCGCTTCCAGTCCAAAAGCTGTACATGCTTTTTCAATTAGAGGTCGAGCCAAAGTTCTTTCCAAACCAATAATCATAGCCTTGGTCGTGTCATTATATCCAGCATTGTCACTATTAAAACAATAGGTCATTTTATCCAAAGGAATCGCAGGATGATCCGCATAATACGAAGAACCTAATAATCCCTTTTCCTCTCCCGTAAAAAAGATGAACACCGCAGAACGTTTGGTTGGATACTTTGCCAAGTTTTCAGCAGCCGATAAAACGGTCACACTTCCAACTGCATTATCTCTCGAACCATTGTAAATTGAATCACCTTCTACTGCTCGGCCAATTCCTACATGATCATAATGAGCAGAATAAATAATGTACTCATCTTTTAATTTTGGATCAGATCCTTCAAGAATTCCAACGATATTTTGAGTTTTGATTTTCTCATTTTTCATTCCTTCGATCTTCAAGCTTCCTTTCAATCCTTGCGCAGCTCTTAATTTTGCAACCGCTTCTGCATTCGAACCATTTACCCAAATGTGTGGAAACGGACTTGCATTATCATCTTCAGAATCATCCACTTTCATTTGAGGTGAATTCAAAAAACGAATCAAGAAATTATAAGGTAATTGAACATTATTATAAATTTCAATTAAAGCTTTTGCGCCTGCAGCCTTTGCAGCATTCCGTTTTTCTTGACCAGCAAAAAACCATGCTTGAGGATTATCCTCTCCTTCAAAACCACACATCACAACTACAATTTTTCCTTCTACATCTAGGCCTTCCAAGTCTTCCTCTGTACCTCGGTTGGCAAATACCATTTCGGATTCCATTTCCATATTTTCTCCACGCATCATCAAAAATCCATCAGGTAAAGGCAAATCAAAATCTCCAAACTTTAAAGATCCTCCAGTTGGCGGTAAAACATTTTTCAAAGGAACATCTTGGTAATATCCATTGATCCCTTCGCCATAAGCTGGTTTTACACCATATCTCAACAAGCTAGTGGCCAAATATTTAGCCGCAATATCCAATCCTTCAGAGGGTGTATCTCGCCCCTTTAACTCATCTGAAGCTAGGTAATAAATATGGCTTTTAATATTGTTAACATTTACGGTAGATTCTGCGATAGTCTTATCTGTCATTTCAACTACTGCAGTCATTGGTTTCTTCGTTTTACAGGAAAACATTAATAATGCAAATCCAAAGAATAGAGCAATTTTATTCATAATTATATTCAGTATTTTTTTGAAAAAATAAATTAGTTTCTAAAAATGAGCACAAAGATAAAATTTTGAGAATAGCGATTTTGATTTTTTCATCTAAAAATCAAAAAGATTAATTATTGGAACTATTCAACTAATGAAGTTGAAAAAGACCTTTTAATCATGGACAATTAATTTTACTAAAGGTGACAAATCCAATTTTTGTTAAAAAAATCTTAAAACGACCTTTCCTACCCATCCCTTTCCTGAAAATCCCCAGTCTTTATTTATAAATATTACACCTGCTTTTAAATCACTAAAAAAAAATGTTATGAAAAATTTATTATTGCTTTTGACCTTTGCGAGTATTTTAATTTTTAATTCTAGTTGCAAAAAAAATGAAGGAGATTGTGTCTGTATCGAAATTTATGATCCTGTTTGTGGAGATGATGGAAAAACGTATGAGAATAGTTGCAAAGCAGAATGTGCAGGCGTTTGTTACTCTGACGGAATGTGTCCAATCGAAACTAATGGAAGAGTTTTAGACCTTGGCGATCCAGCAGTAGATGGTTGTGGATGGGTACTCCAATTTGAAGTCGATGGAAATATAGAAATCCATCGAGCGGATTCTTTATCTACTGATTTTCAACAAAATGACTTAGAAGTTAAAATTGAATATAAAAACACCACCGAAGAATCAATTTGTGGATTAGGAGGCATGATTCCAATTATTGAGTTAATTAGTATTGAAGTCTTATAATTTTTTGATACATCCTCCTAAAAAATGAAGCAGTTTCCTTAACTATTTTGTTTTTGAATTTGTTTAAGTAGTTAGACAATAGAAAACGTAGTTTATAAGAATATCTTTTTCCGCTA
>CAYGRM010000298.1:0-8551 GCA_964352225.1 uncultured Saprospiraceae bacterium
TATCTAATCATAATTTCAAAAAGAATCTTTCTGGCTTGGGACATCTTATTAAGTGGTTTCAAAGATTTGAACTAAAACCTACTATTTTTAGACAAATTTCTATGGGTTTTTTAGAAGAAAATTATTCTACTTGTAAGATTGAGGAATTAGGAGAATTACTTATTGCAATTCAAGAATCAAATCCTGAAGTTTATAAGAAGTTTATCGAAAATAACTACGAAGATATAATTGGTAAATTTAAGGTTGAAACCAACACCCTTTCTGTTTATCAAAAAAATGGAGAAATCTCAATTGAATACTTTGCAGAACTAGGAGAAGAAAGCAAGGAAAATCTTTCCTTGCAAAGTTTTAATAGGCTTTGCAAATTAAAAAATTTACTTCCTCATTTCTCCAAATATAATGCACAAGGAATTTATCAACCTCTTCCGATGCTAGATATGTTAAAGGAAAGAATGGATGATAGTAAAAAACATATCCCTCCTGAAAACTTAACTAATAAATTTACCATCGAAAGTAACCAATCTTGGTTATTACAAATAACTAGTAAGTATGCTTTTGATAGTTTATATGACTTGTTAGAATATTATTATTCTGCCAGACAAAAGGCGATTGCTATTTTAAAAAACAATGTAAGGATATTAGAAAAAGCACTTGAAGGCGATCTTAATTATGTAAAGAAGAATGGTCACGATGCTATCAATAGGATGAATGCTTTTACTCGTTTTTCTAAAACTAAGAAAACAATTATCTATGATGAAAAATTTAACGAAGAAGCTTTTAAAAAATATATAGACCAAGTTAAATCTTGGTCAAGTGCATTTGAAACATTTATAATCAATTTTCCACAAGAAGAAAATGCATGGAAAAGATTTAATTTTATTGCAGAAGACTGTTTTAATAAAATTCTTAAAATGCAGGCTGGATTTGATTTTATTCAAAAAAACTCCTTTCAATATTTTAATACTATTCAACTTGTTGAATCTGAAAAAAGTTGGTATCAACGTTTTGAAAAAACTAGCAAATATTATGAGCTATATAAATCTAAACCAAAAGTAGTATCGGCAAAAAAAAATATTGACCGCTGGTGGAATGGTGAGGATAAAGAAAGGATGATAATGTTGAATCAAATATTGAAACAGATTTCTAATCTAATTGGACTAGATTTAATTGCTCCTAAGATATCTTACAAAGATGGAGTTTTAAGACGAACTTCAATTGGTTTAGTCGGAAACCATTTCAATTTTTTAAATGATACTGAGAAGACATTTTATAGTTTAACTGTATTGACCATGACCGATATTGATTATTTTGATTTAGTTTTTGTTCAAGATGGGGTTGTTCAAAACAACTCAGCAATATCTTTTAGCTCAAGATTTTTAACAGAAGTAAAAGAAGCTATAGAATCAAATTCCGAATTAGAAAGTGGTTTTTCACTCCCATCTCCTATCCCCGTTACAGAAGAAATGATTTCAGTTTTTGATAATATAAGAATTCAACCTATTGAGAAAAAAAGATTAGAATCTAATATTCTCCTGTTACTCATCTTGCTTTGGAAATTTTCCAAAATAAGGGAGAAGTTGATAGGTAATAGTAAAGTAGAAAAGAACTGGCGAGCGGAACAAGAATTAAAACTAAATATAAAAATTAAGCATCATTTGGATTTAATTAAAATAGAAGATTCAACAGGTTTACTTTTTCTCAAATATTTTAATTTGACTGAAACCATATTGAAGGATAAGATTAACCTTTCAGAAATCCAATTTCAAAATTTACTACATGAAGATATTGCTCAAAAAGACTTGAACAACTTAAAATAAAAAATCGCCTTAAGATGCCGAGACTATTCAAACAACCTAAAGCAATTTTATTAATTATAGAACCTGAACTAATTATTGCCCATGCCCTATTTGATCATTTGATGCCGAAGGGTTTCTTGCATCTTGAATCGTTTTATCTCCTACATTATAAGCTTTATTTAAAAGCTTTATAAAATGAACAGCAACTGCTATTGCTCCTCCAACAATTACAACAAAAAGAACAACGTTAAGAATGAGAATGTTTTTAGAATATCTTCGATTCTTGTCATTTTCTGGGTAAAGGGTTGGGTTACTTTTTTCGAAATCGTACGTTTTCATTTAGTTTGGTTTTTTAGATGGTTATCAAAATAAATTTTTATTCCTCTTCCTTCGAAGCTATACAGGTATTCGTAACATCCGTAATAAATTTGATCCTTGATTGATTTGATATGTGTAATAAACCCAAAATCAAATTCAAGATCCATTAATTCATCTTTGGTCAATTCGTTTACTTTCAGCTCATGTAGAATCCTACGATTGTTATGTAGTATGTTGTCAATAAATCTAGTAGGTAATTTTTTGTTTCTCTCAATTCGATTATTAAAATCGTTCCGACATTTTCGAGAACAAAATTTTTGGTCAAGTCGAATGGAACCAAATTCTTGGCTGCATTCTTTACAGACTTTGATTTTTGTGTTTTTCATTTAAATGAAAATTTTGGAGTTAATAAAAAAATAAAATTAAAGTGTTGTATAAGCACTTATAAGTAATTATAAGCGCTTAAAAGCGAATATTCGCAAATATCAATGTATTGTTATAAATTTAGTAAGAAATGATTCTTAATCAATTGAAATTGATTTGGACTATATCAATTCCTAGTTTTGATGAAAAATATTTCTTTTTTTTTCTAAAAAACCTATCTCAAAAAGTTGTGTAGAGTAGATAATCTTTATTTTACGGAGTTAATCACACAACTTTTAGAAGGTTATTATTTCCGCCTAAATATTCTTCTGCCGATTTAAATCTCATTTTTTTAACTTTCGTCAAAAGAGAATCTAAAGGTTGCACTAAAAAGTTGTGCAGTTAATTTATCCGATTCCTAATAATCATTAGGATGCTCTTTCCATAAAATATCCAACACAACTTTTCGCTACCTCTTTTATAAAAAAATAAAATATTTTTTTTCAAAAATTAAAAAAGTAATCCTTCGTCAGAATTGTCCATGGTTTGATTAAAACTCAGTAGACCAAGTTTTTCAAGTTCTTCCTCTCCAAACATCTGTTTCATATCTTCATTCGAATACAACTCAATAATTTCTTCCTTTTGTACATAATCTAGAATGTCAAAAACATAATATTTAGCAGTCTCTTTTCCCCATTCAAAATTCCATTCACCCAATGCTTCGACATCAATTCTAGGATAATTAAATGTGGTGGAATATTTTGACTGTTGGAAACCCTGCTGCATCAAAGCTTGGGTCAATTTGTAAGGTTTAAAACTATTTGTGGAATTGTATTTATTCAGGAAATGTGCAAGTAATTTGCTACTCAATTTGCTACTCAATTTGATACTCCTAAGACATTTGCCCGTTGAATTATCATAGAATTTACACTTAGTAAAAAAAGCGGAAATTAAATCCTTAACGAATTTTTTAGTACTAGGTTGACTTGCTTCTCTCAATCTGTGAAGTGCAGGAGTTTCCCAAACTTCGAACCAAAGTCTTCCCTTATTTGGTGTTCGGATTTTTCTATTTTCTAATAGATAGAGAAAGTATGGAATTTCTTTTACCATTTTTTCCAATAAATTATTATCCTTTTTATGGGGAGGAATTACAGGGACTTCGATAACAATCAACCGATCATCATCACCACCTTTCAAAAAAGTTTCCGGATAATTCGAGCAAAAAATGAGTTTAATATAAGAGGGGACTATAAATGAATCTTGACCTTTCCCTTCAATAACAATTTCTCTTCCTGTAATCATATCCTTTAGTTCCTCTTGTATTGTTCCTTTTTCATCCTTGGTTTCCTCGATTCCTACGATTAGTTTTCCAAGTAAAAATTTATTAAAATTTGAAAACAATCTTTTAGCACTTGACTTTGTAACATTATCTCCAAAAATGGCTCGCATTAAATTAATCAAGGTACTTTTACCTGTTCCTTTTTGTCTAGAAACTAGACATAATGCTGGTAGTGGATGTTTTGGATAGCGATATAAAATAGAAAAATAATCTAAAGCTTTCATCCAATCAACACCAAAAACATGTTTGATATATTCCAAGGTATTTTTTACTTCGGCAAACCTAGTAATATCGTATTCCTCACATTTATCCCAATCCAACATCAATTCGAAAGCTTTAGGTAGATGAGGAATTTGATGGTAAAAATTTGCATTTCGATATAACCTGTTCTCATGATGGAATGAATGAGAAAACTTAAAGTTAAAATGTTCAGGTTCAACTGTAATTCCATTAAATCTTGGAATTTCATTAAGATATTTTTCACCAAATTCTCTTTTCAATTCTGTTGCTTTTCTAGTTACCCAAGTGACGGAATACGAATCAAATTCACTATCATAGTTAACATACTTCTCAAAATAAGTATCTCTAACTTTGATGTGGCTCACTTTGTCAATCCCATTAACTATAGCATCTGAAATATTATCATTATTTATTTTTCGTTTTGCTCTTTGCTCTTTAACAATCTTTTGGAGTGCTCTTTTCCCTATTTTATATCGTTGGCAAATGTCACTTAGATAGGTTTCAAATAATGAGGTTTCTTGAATTTTTGAAAGTAGTAAGCCTACCTTATTAAAGGCATAAGCTTTATCTATTGGTGATATCTTATCCTTTATCTGACTATTACAATAATATAAAACTCCATCTTGCTTTTGCGATTCCAAAATTTTAGTAATAGTAACCTCTTCCATTTTCAATAAATCACATGGGTCAGTTTTTTCGGGTAAAATAACACATCTGACATTTGCTCCTTTTTCAACACACATAATAATTGCTTTTTCCAAAGCCTTCATACCTGCGGAATCTCCATCAAATATTAGACAAATATTTTTTGTCAATTTGAGCAATTTCATAAGATGTTTTTCTGTAAATGCAGTTCCAGAAATCCCAACTGTATTGAAGTATCCTAATTGCTGCATTGCCATTACATCTGTGTAGCCTTCCACTATAATTACTTCATCTTTTTCTTTGATGGATTTTTTGGCGAGATCTAATCCGTAGAGATTTTCATTTTTTTTGTAAGCTAACGTTTCAGAAGTATTTAAATACTTTATATCACTTGTTTCACTTCGTCGAGCAAAAGCAATAGTTTTTCCATTCTTATTCTTTATGGGAAACATTATTCCTGGATCCCAAAAGAAATCGAAAGATTTCTCTGAATCACTAATTTTTACAAGTCCTGCATCAACAAATGAATCCAAGGAAAATTCAGGAAATTCTGCTAACTTATACAAAGGTTTCTCTCTGGATGAAAAACCTAATTCAAATTTTTCAATTGTTTCATTCGTCAATCCTTTATCGTAAAGAAATTTCTTTTTATCCTCTCCTAAATTATCTTTGAAATGATCCTTAGCGGTTTCATTTGTCAAAAATATTTCTTCTTTTTTCTGATAATCAGAATTCTGTGATTGATCGTTATTTTTATAATCTGGAATTTCTATTTGATATTTTTCTACTAAAAATTTCATTGCGTCTTGGAAAGGTAACCCTTCACTTTCTTGTATATAGTCTATTGCGTCACCTTGCTTATTACAGCCAAAACAATTAAAGGTTTGAGTTTCTAAAAAAACAGTAAAAGACGGAGTTTTTTCTACGTGAAAAGGACAGAGTCCAACAAGGTTACTTCCTTCTTTTTTAAGGTTTACTTGATCCTTGATAAGGTCAACAATATCAACTTTTTCTTTGATGATTTTGGGGTTGAATGAATTTGGTTTTTGGAACATTGTGTTTGGTTTTTGGTTTGTTTGAGAATTAAAGTTTTAAGCCAAGTTGTTCGGCTAAATTATTTTCTGATGTTGATAAATGAATTAAGGCTGGTTCAAAATTGAACATTTCTTCCATCTGGACTCCAAAGAATTTTGCAAGCTGAAATAATTTATCTGCTGGCACTTCTGAAGTATCATTGATTTTTAGTGACTTCCAACGATAGAATGTCCGCTGGGTAACCCCAAGTTGTCCTGGTAGTATTTTAATACATTCGTCATACTGCTCCTTCGATAGTTTAATGAGAAAATCGTGGATTTTATATTTTAAAACTTTCATTATTTTTCATTTTTTTGTGAATAATTTCATTTGATTTGCTTTTTCTTTCAACAAATTTAAAGTATATTGCAATTAAATGCAAATTAAAAACAAATAATAGTGCATATTTTTGCACTTTAAAACATAAAACAATGATTATCAAAGACTTAGATATAAAAATAAAGTCAACTATTTCTAGATTAGATTGGACTCAGACCGTTTTCGCGGAGCATTTAGATATTTCAAAAAGGAGTCTGAATAATATGATTGAAACGAAAGAGGTAGTAAAACTTGATACCTTTATCAAATTATGCAAGGTATTAGAACTATCTCCAGCTTATTTATTATCCGAATCGACAAATAGTCAATATGAAGACTCTCAAAACTTAGACAAGCAACGAATACTAATGGAGATAGAATTTAAAAACTTAAAAAATGAAATTGAAAAAAAAGCATTTGTAGTGCCTTATAAATCTAATCAATCATTTAAAACCATTTTTACTAATAAGATTTTGGAATTCGAGCTAAAAAATTTCATGAATATTCATTTCCCTCATTACAACTATTCAAACCAAGAGATCAAAATATTTCACCCTACAAAAGACTTACTTAATATATATTACTCAAATATCGTAGAGGAAGGAGATATCTTATTTTGTTCAAAAGTAGAAGATATAAGTACACTTCCAGAGGATATCCCTTTATTTGGGCTTAAAGAAGAGTCGATTTATGTTTCATTAAATAGTGAGGCAGGTAGAACAATTTCTAAAGTAAGTCTAGATCAAAGTAAAGAAAATATAAATTTTTATATGGCTGCTACTTTTATGAGACAAGTAACGGAAACTATATCATATACCCTTCCCAAGGATAAAGTATATGAAATTTGGAAATTAGAAGTTTTAGTTAAATCCCCATCAACAGAATCTTTAGATGGAATCTATTGTGAGGAGTTAAAGGTCTTTAAATAATTTTATTTAACAATTTTATGCTGTGTTAGCTGCTGTGTTCTTTTCTTTCTCTAATTTTTCTCAATCGTGACGAAATAGCTCCTTTATTTCTTCCTACAATTTCTCCAATTTCTTTTGCTGTTTTTCCTTGATTAAACAATTCCACTATGTTTCTTTCTTCCTCTTCATCCCAAGGTCGATAAGCATTTTGATGTGTATTTCGTATCTCTGAAATCGAATACGCTTTTTGAGGTTTATCCGATTTTCTTTTTTCTCTTGAATTGTAAATCGGTTTTAATTTCTCCACCAATCTTTCTTCAAGTTCTTTTCGTCCAATCTTTACCACAATGGCTGAAACTTCAAAATTGTCTTCAAATATCCTGTTCAATTCTTCTTCTAATTTGATTGGGAATTTTTTACTTGCTGTTCCTACTTCATATCCTTCTTTATCTGAAAACCTTTTATTTCCAATTGTCCGTCTCAATGAATGATTTCGAGTGTCAAGTAAATCTTTCATTCTTTTCCTAATACTTCCTGTTTCTCCGATGTAGCAGATTTCCCCTTCTTCTCTTATCACATAAACTCCCGCATCTGTATCAAAAGTCATCAGCCAATCTTTTGAAAATTCGAATAATTTCCAATTTCCGTCAATTATTTCTCTTTCTAATCTGGATAAATATTTTTCTATTTTGTCATCCATTTCAGTTGGTTTTATTCAGTTAACAATCTTCCAAACCACTCACAACTCCTTTTCTTTATAAATTTCTTTTTATAGATGTCTTCATATTCGATTTCGACAGTTAATCCTCTTAACTCTTGCCTCAAATCAGTTCTGAATTTTTCTTCCAATTGTTTGTGTTCATCATCAAATTCCATTTCTATTAGGAAAAGTTTGTCTCCTGCTGGAATCGTGAATACATCAACATGTTCTACAAAATCACTCCAAGATAATTCATCTGGTTGTTGAGGAAGCCAATCAACTAAATTTGATTTCGTTTCCCTCTTTTTGAATAAGCCTTTTGTTTCATTCGTTTTATATACTTTCAACTTTTTGATTATCAATGAACCAATTCCAACATTCCTTATATCTACCGAAATATATTCTTCTCTATCATTGAACTTTATTAGGGCTATCGGTTGAACAGATTTCTTATTATGTCGAATTTTCGCCGCTGCAAAAATCATGCTTACAGTAACAGCTACAATTGAAATTATCAATGAACATAAAGCTATTATTGTATTCGGTTCTGCAAGTATTTTTTTTAGTAATTCCTCAATCATTGAGTTGCATTTCGATTGTAATTGGTTTTTTGTTTTTTTTCTTCATTCTGACTAACGTTCATAACTCCTTGATTATCAATGTCATCATTTTAACATTTAACTTCTTTTCTAATGATTTTTTTAATTGGCAAACGTTTGCTCTCTTAATTAATTCTATTTTTTTATAGAGGAATGGACGTTCCCGTATATGCGCCGTGCCGACCGAATGGGAGGGATGGACGTATATACTTTGTTCATTACCATAAAGTTAAGTAAAGCTGACAAAAAAA
>CAYGRM010000299.1:0-8531 GCA_964352225.1 uncultured Saprospiraceae bacterium
GGATAATTTTAAAAGAAGCCATCAAATTCAAAAGTTAATTATGTTACAGAGTACTCAGTTGGTCAACAATTTAAAAAAAGTAAAATGTCATTTCTCATTTGAATAGAAAAAGTAAAATATCAATATGAAAAAATATTCAACATTCTTAATCCTAAGCTCTCTCCTATTCTTAACCTGGACAGCTTTCACCCCTGCAAAAAACATCCTCCTTGAAAACGAAACCATACCTAACGGCAGGCGAACTTGGGAAGAAAAAATCTCCCCCAAACTCATGACCAAAGCCCTCCGAGGAGAAGCTCTAGATTTTCTAGTCATTTTAAAAAATCAAAAAGATGTTTCTGCTTCGCAAAATTTTAAAACAAAAGAAGCTCGTGGAAATTTCGTTTTCGAAAAATTAAAGCAAAATGCTCAAGCAGACCAAAAGAACATTTTAAAAGTTTTAACAAATGAGCAGGCTCCGTTCAAATCATTTTTTATCATCAATGCCATTCAAGTAAAAGGCAATTTTAACCTCCTGCAAAAATTAGCAAAGTTGCCGGAAGTCAATCAATTTACCGACAACTCCGCTATCCAATTTGAGGAACCCATTTCTACCAACTACTCGAACTCACGTGGCCCAACGACTATCGAATGGGGCATTGACATGATTGATGCCGAAGAAGTTTGGGCACTCGGATACAATGGCCAAAATGTCATCGTCGGAGGTCAAGACACCGGTTACGACTGGACGCACCCAGCCCTCAGTCAAAAATATAGAGGCAACGGAACAACTGTCGATCACAACTATAACTGGCATGATGCTATCCACGAAATCATTTCCACAAGTGCAGATACTATTAATCCTTGCGGACTAAATTCATTAGTTCCTTGCGACGATCATAATCATGGAACTCATACGATGGGAACTATGGTCGGCGAAGATGGTGATAACCAAATCGGAGTTGCTCCTGGAGCAAAATGGATTGCTTGTCGAAATATGGAAAGAGGAAATGGAACACCTGCCACTTATATCGAATGCTTCGAATGGTTTATGGCGCCAACAGACTTGAATAATGAAAATCCTGATGTCTCCAAAGCACCTCACGTCATTGCTAATTCATGGAGTTGTCCAACTTCGGAAGGTTGCGATTCTACCAATTGGCACGTGATGGAAACCGTAGTGCAAAACTTAAAAGCATCAGGTGTCGTCGTGGTCGTTTCTGCCGGCAATAGTGGAAGCCAAGGTTGTGGAAGTGTCAGCACTCCTGCTGCCATGTTCGAAGCCAGTTTTAGTGTGGGAGCAACTGCGCAAAATGATACGATTGCCGGTTTCAGTAGTCGTGGTCCTGTGACCGTGAATGGAACAGGAATCAGAAAACCAGATGTTTCTGCTCCAGGAGTAGCTGTTCGATCTTGTATCCGAGATAGTAGTTACGCAACTTTTAGTGGAACAAGTATGGCAGGTCCTCACACCGTAGGATTAGTTGCTTTGATGATTTCAGCCAATCCAGATTTAGCTGGACAAGTCGAATTGATCGAAGATATTGTTGAACAAACTGCAGTTCCAAAAACTGATACTGTTGATTGTGGAGGAATTTCAAGTCAAGACATTCCAAACAATATTTACGGTTATGGAAGAATTAATGCTTTGGCAGCAGTCAATGAAGGACTTAATTTTTCCAATACCAATAATAATGATCTTACTAAAGTTTCAATCAATATTTTTCCAAATCCAACTAGCGATCTTATCTCGTTAGAATTTTTAAATATTTTAGGAAAAACGAATCTAGAAATTTACGATGCCACAGGCCGATTATTACAATCACATCAATATAATTTACTTGAATATCAAATTGAAAAAATTGACATGAGTAAATTCGCTGCAGGTGTTTATTTTTATAAAATAAAAAATGAAGCCGTAGAAAAGTCAGGTAAGATTTTCAAAAATTAAAAATCCCCTCGGTGGCACGGTTCCCAAACCGTGTCACCGATAGAAGGTAAAAATTCCCTTCAATAAATCCACAGACTTTTTTTTACAAAAAAAATTGTGGTTCAGAATATCCGTGATACGGCTTTAAGCCGTGCCACGGGTTTTTTATTTTTGGTGAAAAACATAGAAATATAGCACTAGAGTCAACTAGCTACAATGGTGACATAAGTTTTCTTTTTTTGTATCTAATGTTTAGTTATTTTTGCAAAAAAAAATCTAGTTTATAATTTTTTAGCAATGAAGAGATTACATAATAAAATAAACAAAGACGAGCTCAAGCAAAAAATGCTTGAAAGCAATGAGGAGCGAACTACTTTGTCATTTTATAAATATGCACATATCAAAGATGTAGAGAAGTTCCGCAATGAATTATATAAAACACTCGACGCTGTCGAAGTGTATGGAAGAATCTATGTTTCCGATGAAGGTATCAATGGTCAAATTTCAGTTCCAACTAAAAACTTGGAGGAGTTTAAAACACGACTTTACGCAGTCGAGTTTCTAGATAAAGTTCGACTCAATATTGCCATCGATGATGATGGAAAATCTTTTTATTTACTGAAAATTAAAATCCGTGAGAAGATTGTGGCTGATGGCTTGAATGATAAAACTTTTGATGTGACGAATCGAGGGGTACATTTAAGTGCTAAAGGTTTTAATGAAATAACGGATGATCCCAATACCATTGTCATCGATATGCGGAATCATTATGAGACAGAAGTGGGACATTTTGAAAATGCAGTTTTACCTGACGCAGATACTTTCCGAGAAGCATTACCGAAAGTCGAAAAAATGCTCGAAGCAGAAAAAGACAAAAATATCGTGATGTATTGCACAGGCGGAATCCGTTGTGAGAAGGCAAGTGCATATTACAAACACCGAGGTTTTAAAAATGTCTTCCAACTTGATGGCGGCATCATCGAATACGCTCGCCAAGTAGAACAATTAGGTTTGAAAAATAAATTCATTGGGAAAAATTTCGTCTTCGATGATCGAATGGGTGAAAGAATTTCTGACGATATTATTGCCAACTGCCATCAATGTGGAAAGCCTTGCGACACTCATATTAATTGTGCCAACGACGCTTGCCATATTTTATTCATCCAATGCGATGAATGTGCAGAGAAATTTCAAAATTGTTGTTCTCAAAAATGTACTGACTTCATCCATCTCCCACTCGAAGAGCAAGAAGAAAAGAAAAAAACCGAAGTATTTAATGGAACAAAATATGGAAAAGGTAGGTACAAAGCACATAACAAAAATCATGAACTTTAGATAAATAGAGATTGATGATTATGAATTAAGTTCATTTGCTCAAAATCCATAATCATCAATCCTAAATCAACTCAATCTCCAAATTACTATGTCCAAAAAGAAAAACCCAAAAGTCAGCACTCCAAAAAAATCTACTCCTGCTAAATCAAAGAGATTTTTCCCTTCTTTTTTTTATAATAAAACCATGATCTGCGGACTCATCATGGTATTGAGTTTTATTCTGTATGGCAAAACTTTAAATTTTGGTTATGCTCAGGACGATGCAATTGTGATTACTGATAATATGTATACTAAAGATGGTGTCTCTGGCATTTCAGGAATTTTAGGAAATGATACTTTTTATGGTTTTTTCAAAAAAGATGGAAAACAATTTTTAGTCGAGGGAGGAAGATATCGACCGTTGACTTTAGTCTTCTTCGCAATGGGATGGGAAATATTTGGAGAGGACGAGGGAGTTCCACTTGATGGTGATCCAACAAGTGCTAAGATTTTTCATTTTTTCACCGTACTATTTTATGGCTTAACTGGAATCCTTTTATATCTTTTATTGATAAAAATATTACAACCGTCAAAGGGAGAAAATTTTGCCTTTTTCGTTTCGTTTGTTGCGACCATTCTATTTATTGCTCATCCAATTCATACGGAAGTGGTGGCGAACATCAAAGGACAAGATGAGATTGTAGCTTTGCTTGGAAGTTTGGCTGCTATGTATCTTTCACTAAAAGCGTATTATGAAAAAAATACAACGTTTTCAATTCTAGCAGGTGTTGCTTTTTTCCTAGCACTTTTAGCTAAAGAAAATCCAATTACATTTTTAGCCGTTTTGCCACTCACCTATTTTGTTTTTACCAAAGCAAAAACCAATGAAATCGTAATGCAAACTATTCCGTTTTTAATCGCAGGAATAATATTCATTGCGATTAGATATAGTGTATTGGGAGGTGGATTTGGAAGTGAGAATATGGAGTTGATGAATAATCCATTTATCAAAATCGAAAATGGAAAATATATCGCATATTCAGGTGGCGAAAAAATAGCAACCATTTTCTTTACGTTAGGTCAATATATTAAACTCTTGTTTTTCCCTCATCCTTTGACACATGATTATTATCCATATCATGTGGGGACAATGACTTTTGGAGATTGGCGAGTAATTTTGAGTTTCTTGATGTACATAGGATTGGGAATTTATGCCTTGATGGGTATTTTGAAAAAAGACATTGTGGCGTTTGGAATTGCCTTTTACATCATCACACTTTCGATTGTATCAAATATTGTTTTTCCCGTTGGAACAAATATGGCGGAGCGATTTATGTTTATGCCTTCGGTTGGGTTTTGTTTGGTGATGGGAGTTTTGGCTTATCGTTTTGGAAAATATCTATCAGGTGGAAAAAAATTAGACACTTCCAATTTTACGATGCCAATGGCTGCGGTTGGAATTGTAATTTTACTTTTCTCCTATAAAACAGTTGATCGAACGAATGCTTGGAAAGATAATTATACGCTATTCTCTACAGACGTTGAAGTTTCAAAGAATAGTGCAAAGTTGCGCAACTCCATGGGTGGTTCAACTATCGAAGCTGCGACAAAACTAGCAGAAACCAATCCTGAACGAAATATCTTGCTCAATGAAGCAGTTGTACATTTGCAGGAAGCGATTCGCATTCATCCTAATTATAAAAATGCTTATTTATTGTTGGGAAATGCACATCAATATTTGAAAAAATTTGACGAGGCGATTCAATTTTATAATCAAGCTTTGCGACTCGATTCAGAATACTCAGACGCATTTAATAACTTGACACTCGCTTATCGAAACGGAGGAAAACACCACGGAGAAGTGACTCGTAATATTCAAAAGTCAATTCAATATTTGGAAATTGCTCATCAACGAGATCCAAATGATACCGAAACTTTACGCCTCATGGGTATCGCATACGGAATGTCTGGGAATGGCGGCAAGGCGGTTGAATATTTAGAAAAAGCTTTGAAGTTACAACCCAACAATCCAAGTATA
Organism: uncultured Saprospiraceae bacterium; assembly: GCA_964352225.1. Taxonomy (GTDB): domain Bacteria; phylum Bacteroidota; class Bacteroidia; order Chitinophagales; family Saprospiraceae; genus CAJQQY01. The sequence goes on from CAYGRM010000299.1 coordinate 5,262, forward strand.
ATGTTTAACTTGGGCATTGCGTTAAATCAATTTGGGGATGCTGCAAGAGGTGCCCAATTGATGAAAAAAGCAAAAGAACTTGATCCCACTATGGGGCAATAGGGAATAACCAATAATGAACAAGGAATAACCAATCTCCAAGTTTAGAAAAATCAACTTTTGTAGTTACTTGGAGATTGGTTATTCCTTGTTCATTATTGGTTATTCAAAAAAACTGATACTATCCTAAAATTTATTTTAGGGTTTTTTAAAAAACCTAGAAATCGGCAAACGCGTGAAAGAAATAATCCTTACCCTCCTCCTAATTACTTTTATCTGCATCAATGCAGGTGAAACTCAAATCCAATCTTCTAATTTTAATACTGATATTTCTGATTTAGAAAAAGAATGGGTCAATAATATTTATGACAACATGACTCTGGATGAACGAATTGGGCAATTATTTTCCATCCGAGCACATTCTGATTTGGGAAAAAAACATACCGATTGGGTTGAGGAACAAATCCGTAAATACCATGTTGGAGGAATGACTTTTTTTCAAGGTACTCCAGAAAAACAAGCGCAGTTGACCAACCGTTATCAATCACTTTCCAAAGTGCCTCTGATGATTGCTGTCGATGCGGAGTGGGGATTAGGAATGCGATTCAAAGAGGATGGAGTCAGTTTTCCTAGACAATTAACCTTGGGGGCGATTCAAGACAATCGACTCATTTATGAAATGGGGAAAGAGGTAGCTCGTCAATGTCGAAGATTGGGCATGCACGTCAATTTTGCTCCAGTCGTCGATGTCAATAACAATCCAAATAATCCGGTAATCAATACTCGTTCGTTTGGTGAAGACAGATACAATGTGGCAGCCAAAAGCTATATGTACATGCAAGGAATGCAAGATGGAAATATTATCGCTTGCGCAAAACATTTCCCTGGACATGGGGATACAGATGTGGATTCGCATTATGATTTACCTATCATTTCACACAATCGAAATCGGTTGGATAGTTTGGAATTGTTTCCCTTTAAAGTGCTTGCCCAGCATGGTGTCAAAAGTATGATGGTCGCTCACTTGAGTGTTCCAAGTATTGATGATACTAAAAACTTAGCCACCTCACTTTCTCCAAAAGCAGTAGCAGATTTATTGAAAAAAGAAATTGGTTTTGAAGGTTTGATTTTTACAGATGCTTTGGAAATGAAAGGAGTTGCCAAACATTTTGCGCCAGGCGAAGTTGCCGCTAAATCTTTGATGGCAGGGAATGATGTGTTGGATTTGCCAGATGATATTGAAAAATGCGTGAGTGAAATCAAACGATATATTTCCGAAGGAAAATTACCTGAATCACGAATCGAAGAAAGTGTAAAAAAAGTTTTACGAGCAAAATATCGCCTTGGTTTAAATGACTATCAACCAATCAATGAAGCCAACATCCGAGCTGAATTAAATACACCAAAAGCTTACGCCCTCAAGCGACAGCTTATTCAAAATGCCATGACTTTAGTGCGTAATCCAAATGGTTTAATTCCATTTAAAGATTTGGAAAATACGAATTTTGCTTCTATCAGCTTAGGTACAAAGTCCTTGACAAAATTCCAACAGACTCTTTCTTTTTATAAAAACATGAAGCATTATCAAGCGCCTAAAAATCTAGACACTTCAAAACAGAAGCAATTGATGAATGCGGTAAAAGATAAAGATGTTGTTTTTGTAAGTGTACATGATTTGAGTAGTTATGCACAGAAAGGATTTGGTTTGACAATTGAAGAAAAAAGTTTTATTGATGCGCTTCGTAAAAAGACTAAAGTAGTTTTAGTGCATTTTGGCAATCCATATGCATTGAAATATTTCGATAATGTTGACTACATTTTACAAGCTTATGATGAAGATGATATAACTCAAGAAATTGCTGCGCAAGCCTTGTTTGGAGCAATTGCAATTGATGGTCGGTTACCTGTAACTGCTTCTGAAAAAAGTAAATTTAATACAGGGATGGTAACCCAAAGTTTGCTACGATTAGGTTTTGACATTCCTGAAAGTGTGGGAATGGATGCTTACACTTTAGCAAAAATTGATGGTCTCGTGCAAGAAGCGATTAACATGAGAGCAACTCCCGGTGGAGTTGTTTTAGTGGCTAAGGATGGAAAAATCGTCTACAATAAATCTTACGGTTATCACACTTACTCAAAGAAAAGACCTGTTACCAAAAGTGACATTTATGATTTAGCATCGGTTACAAAAATAGCTGCTTCGACTATTTCCATGATGAAACTTTACGAAAATGGCGAAGTGAATATTTACAACCCAATGAGTGACTATTTACCTGAATTAAAAGGCACAAATAAGGAGTCATTGACCATCTACGATATGATGGCACATAGAGCACAATTGTATCCATGGATTCCATTTTACGAACAAACGATTTCTAAAAGAAAACGACCGCTTCCTAAATATTATAGTAGTAAAAGAAGTACAACTTACAATACTCCCGTTACGGACAAATTATTTATGAAAGGAACTTACATAAATGAAATGTGGAAGCAAATTTATGAGTCTGAATTATTGTCTACTCGAAAATACAGATATAGTGATTTGGCATTTTATCTAGTTTCAAAAACAGTAGAGGATGTAAAAAATCAGCCGTTAAATATTTACGCCGACCAAAATTTTTATAAAAAATTAGGACTTTATTCCATGACATTTAATCCTTTGGAAAAATTTTCAAAAACTATGATTCCACCAACTGAGGACGATAAATATTGGAGGCGAAGTAAAGTCCAAGGACATGTGCATGACATGGGGGCTGCAATGCTTGGAGGGGTGAGTGGACACGCAGGTTTGTTTTCCAATGCCAATGACTTGGCGATCGTCATGCAAATGTTATTGAATGAGGGATACTATGGAGGAGAGCAATTTTTCAGTCCATCGACCGTACGATTATTTACGAGTCGGCACACAGAATGTACTCGTCGAGGTATCGGTTTTGACATGAAAGAATTGGATGGCAATCGATCACAAAATATGTGTACAGAAGCTTCAAGTAATACGTTTGGCCATTTAGGATTTACAGGAACTTGTGCATGGGCAGATCCTAATAATAATTTAATTTTTATATTTTTGACGAATCGAACTTATCCTTCGATGAGAAGAAATAAATGGAGCGGAGAAGATTTTAGACCGAGAATCCAGAGTATTATTTATGAAGCTTTAAGTAGCGGGTCGCTTTAGCTGAATGTCGTCAACTTAAGAGTTGCGATACCAGCGACTGGCTTTCCGCCAGC
>CAYGRM010000300.1:0-8470 GCA_964352225.1 uncultured Saprospiraceae bacterium
CCTCTTGTTTTATTTTATATTTTTTATAAAATGTTTGCAGGAGGTGAGAATCGTCAACAAAGACGAAATGATCGTAGACAAACGAGAGATCGAACTCGGGATTACCGCAGACAGAATACCGATTACGAAAGACCTACTCGAACCACTAGAACAACCAATTCAGGAAGAGAGGAAAGATCAACGACTCGAAGACCAGAACGAACTACTCGAAGTACGAGTCGAAAACCTGTACGAAAATCAAAAGATAATCCGTACAAAAAAAGCGGAATGGAAAAGTATAAAGAGTATGATTACAATGGTGCGATTGAAGATTTTGAAAAATCATTGGCCGTTGATGATTCGGATGTAGCTACTCATTTTAATATTGCCTGTGCTTATTCAATTATGGAAAAAAAAGAAAAATCTTTTTACCATTTGAGTAAAGCAGTTGAATTAGGTTTCCGGGATTTTGAAAAAATAAAAACACATGATGCTTTGGCATATTTGAGAATTCAAGATGAGTTCGAAACTTTTGTCCAGAATAATTATAAGTTAAAAGCTGGTTCAAGTGCCCAACAAGAAAAAATTATTGAGCATGGAGATCTTCTTGAACAATTAAACAAATTAGCGGAATTGAGAGAAAAAGGTCTGTTAACAGAAGAGGAGTTTGTTTTGCAAAAAAAGAAACTGCTAGGCTAGAAAAAACACATGCGGATTAAAAATATTTAATTTATACCAATTTTCGTTATTGTCCTTATGGTTTTTTTCTACGAAATTGTTAAACCATTCTATGAGATAATTAACGTCCAAGTCGCCTAATAACTTAACTAATACAATCGTAAAAATGTACAAGAATGTACGATAGTTAATTCCCTTTGCCCCAAAATTTTGAACGGTACATTTTAAAGAAAAGGAAGGACTTTTGAAATAGTTTTTTTTAAAGCTAGTTCAAAAGAATTTATTTATATGTTTTTTGATTAATCTTTTGGGAAAAGTTTAACAATCTTTTTTCAACGATTTAGAAGGAATAGACGTTTTAATAAGTACTTAAACAAATATAAACGAGAAAAATTATGATTGCCGGAAATTTGTTATCACATACTATAATCCCTTTGCGGACTTCAGATTCAGGAGCAGAAGCACTCGGCATCATGAATGATTTTTATGTTCGCCATTTGCCAATTGTTAATGATAAACAATTGCTTGGATTGATTGGAGAGGATGAAATTTTGGAACATGATATCGAGGAACCAATTGGTTCATATTCACTTTCGATGACAAAACCATATGTCAGAGAGACTGATCATTTATATGATGTTTTAAAGATTTTGAGCGAGTACCAGTTGACAGTTGTTCCAGTTGTTGATGCTGAGGATAATTATAAAGGATTGATTTCTCAAGATGATTTAGTTCGATATTTTGCGAACACGGGTTCTTTTACTGAGCCAGGTAGTATCATTGTTTTGGAAATGAATAAAAGAGATTATTCATTGGCGGAGATTTCAAGAATTGTAGAATCGGAAGGAGCTGCTATTTTGAGTACATTTATTACTTCTAACTTGGACACAGAGAGAATCGATGTAACAGTAAAAATAAATCGACAAGATTTTCAATTGCAAAGAATCATTTCTTCATTTGAGCGATTCGAATATAATATCAAAGCTTCATTTCAAGAGGCAGATTATTTTAATGATTTGCAAGAACGATATGATTCGTTGATGAGTTATCTAAATGTTTAGAAATTTTGGTGATGAGTTAAAAGTAAAAAGCGATGAGTATCTAATGTAGTTACTTATCGCTTTTTAGTTTTAACTCATCATAAATTAACTAGTTTTTAAATCGATTAGCATTGAATCCCATAGAGACTCCGAATCGATGTCCACCTTTGTTAGGGATGAAAAATGCATTAACTGGAATGTTCAAACGACCTGATTTAAAAGTTTTTCCACCTGCAAAGATGAAACCTGAAGCAAAAGCAACATCTCCGCGACTATCCAGTCTATTTTCAATTTCGTATGGATTGTCCTCATCTGGATTTTCTACAAACCAGTCATTTTCAAGGTGCCAAATATTTTCAGCATCATAATATCCATCGGCTTTTTTCAAAGCATAGAAAACAGGACCAAAAGCAAACTCCCAACCAGTTCGATTACTACGCATTCCATTTAAAATAGAGATACTTGGAATAAATTTTCCTTGATCCAATCCTGTAACAATTGGAATGAATTCGAAGAGTGCTTGAAAATCCCCTTGGTTCAAATACTTGACTTCAAACTGATATCCAAATTGAAACATCAGAGGGAATGCATCAAAGCCTCCCGCACTTTTTGGGTCAGAGTAAATTTTATATAGGTCTCCTGTGAAAGCGGTAAATCCCATTCGAGGACCGCTTAAATTCAGTCGATCCACTTCCGGAAAATTCACCGCACTTTCGTAGTCAAACTTTTTAGTCAATTTATTAACCAAGTTTTCATCAATAGTTTCTTCAAACATTTTTTTGACGGTGAGGGAAATCATCGTTTGAATTTGGCCACGTAAATTTAAAAATTCCATGACTTGGGTTTTTTCAATACTTTGAGTTCCGACATCAATCATTCGTAATGTAATTACTATAGTTTCTCCTAAAACTTCAGCGCTACCTGTGAGCATCTTGTCAGTTTTAAGAACCTTTCCTGCTTCTACCATGCATATTTTGCCATAACATTTGTCAATAGCAAATTCATTTTTTTCAATAACGTAATCTACATCATATCTATCCATAACCTGAAAGCGTTCAAGCTTACTCAGTTCTGTTCGAGCAATATTTCCCAATTGACTAGGCTCCAAAGTCAGACCTTTGGAATCAATATTGAGAACAGCAATGACTGGCTGATTAGATAAATCTTGAGCAATAGTCGTTGAAATAGATATGATAGATATTAAAATAACGGAGAATAATTGAATTAAGGATTTCATGTTTTGATGATTTAATGAAAAAATAAAAACGGTTAAGAAAGCTATAATTGCTTAGACCATTTCTTTGTGATAAAACAAATATCAACGATTGAAGACTCGACATGGAATCGAATTTTGCAAAAGATGTATTTAAATTTATTTCATATGAATTGCATCATAAATCTATAGGTAAATAAAAATTCTTGTACTGATTTTGGTCAAAGTTGTCATTGACTTTTATCATGAAACCTGAATTCTCAAAACAAGGTGATTATGCCTAATTAAAATATACTGCTCAATTTTTCGTCTTTTTATTGAATCTATTTCACTAAATGGTCAAGAACTGTTTATTTTGGAAAAATATAAAAGTGATGACTGATCACTCACCGATTATTTATCATCACTTACACTAAAACTCACTTATGGATATCTATCAAGAAAAATCAAATTGGAAAATTTATCTCGCAATCATGGGAGTGTTGATTTTGACTGCATCATTGATTTATACAACTTCTGTTGCAAATAAATTGGCAGATGAAGAACGGAAGAAAGTAGAAATATGGATAGAGGCAATTAATAATGTTTATAGTGATGCCAATGAAGATCTTCAAGCTGATTTTTCTTTTGAGTTAAAAATTATTGCAAATAATACAACCATACCCTTAATCCTTGTAGAAGATTCTGGGGTGATCCAAATGGCTCGAAACTATGGAGAGAAAAAAGAAACGGATAATGAATTTCTCGAAAACAGGTTAGCAGAATTAAAGTTAAATGGTTATCCCCCGGTGTCAGGTGGGGAAGGAAATTTAGTGTATTACGAAGACTCTACTACGCTCAAAATGTTGACCTATTTTCCATTTGTTCAATTGGCATTAATTGGAGCATTTGTCGCTTTCGGTTATTTTAGTTTCAGTTCAGCTCGAAGATCTGAGCAAAATCAAGTTTGGGTAGGAATGGCAAAAGAAACGGCCCATCAATTAGGAACTCCAATTACAGCAATCGTTGCTTGGATTGAACACTTACGACTGATTCATGAAGGCAATGAAGAAACCGCCGAGGTTTTGGACGAACTAAACAATGATGTGAGTCGGTTGAATTTGATTGCAGATCGTTTTTCCAAAATTGGAGCCATCCCCGAATTGAAAAAAACAAACATCTATGAAGAGTTAGAAAAGATGAAAAATTACATGCAACGTCGAGCTCCACGAAAAATGATTTTTGAATTTCCAGATTTGGAAAATGAACCACTTTACGCTCAACTTAATGCACCATTATTCAATTGGGTAACTGAAAATTTAATGCGAAATGCACTCGATGCGATGGGCGGAAAAGGCAAGATTACAGCAGAAGTTACCGAGGAAAAAGACTTTATAAATATTGATATTTCAGATACAGGAAAAGGAATTCCATCCAATAAATTAAAGACAGTTTTTAAACCAGGATATTCTACTAAAACAAGAGGTTGGGGACTTGGTCTTTCACTTGCCAAAAGGATTATTGAAAGCTATCACTCTGGCAAGATTTTTGTGAAAAAATCTCAGGTAGACGAAGGAACAACATTTACCATAAAACTCCCCAAAAGTTAACCACTAGTGGAAAAATCTTTTAGCAAAAATCCTATCAAATCAACCACCCAGTATTATAAAGTAATTTGGGTTCTTTCTCTAATTACATTTCTTGGAACCTCATTTCCAACTCAAGCATTTTCATTCGATTTTTTTGATTTAAAAGTAACCATCACCGATGCTAAAACTGGTGAACCCTTGATTGGTGTAAGCGTATTTACCGATGATATGGGGTTTTCAGGAACGACTGATTTGGATGGAAAAATTACTTTGGATGGAATTGGTCATTTGGAGGTAGTTAATTTTTCTTATGTCGGTTACGAGCAATTAAAGATTCCATTCAATCGTATTCGGTCGATGAAAGGAAATATCAAAATGATCGAAGCGCAAAATATAATTGGAGAAGTAAAAGTATTTGGTCGACGCGATGTCGCAAAGGAAGAGATTCCAATGATGATTGACCGAATTTCAAAAGAAAGCATTGCTTTCAATAATTCGCAAACCTCTGCAGATATTTTGGGAAATCATGCAGAAGTGTTTATTCAAAAATCTCAAATGGGGGGAGGTAGTCCTGTCATCCGAGGATTTGAAGCTAACAAAGTTTTATTAGTCGTAGATGGAGTACGAATGAATAATGCGATTTATCGAGAAGGGCATATTCAAAATTCAATTACCTTGGATAATTCGATATTGGAACAAGCAGAAGTTATTTACGGACCTGGTTCTCTGATTTATGGGAGTGATGCACTAGGTGGGGTAGTTCATTTCCGAACGCGTGATCCAAAAGTGCTTTTCAATTATGATAAACCTTATGAATTAAAAACTAATGCTAATGTTAGATTCTCCAGCGCTAATTTAGAAAAGTCAATTCATTTAGATTTTGATTATGCTACGCAAAAATGGGGATCAGTTACTAGTGTCACTTATGCTAATTATGATGATTTAAGAGCGGGTGCAAATCGACCAGATGAATATCCTGACTTGGGAAAAAGAGATTATTATGTTTTGCGATTAGAAAACCAAGATCAGCGACTTCAAAATTCAGATCCGAATATTCAAAAAGGAACAGGGTATAGCCAATTGGATTTTTTACAAAAAATAAAATTCCAACCATCTGAGAAAAAGTATTACATTTTTAATTTACAATATTCTACTTCAAGCGATGTGCCTCGATATGATATGTTGAATGATACTTTGAGTTCAGCTGAAGATTTGAAATGGGCAGAATGGTATTATGGTCCCCAAAACCGTTTTTTAGCATCGCTAAAAATTAAGAGTTTGAAGTCGACAGCATTTTATGATAAATCAACAGTTATAGGTGCTTATCAACGAATTGATGAAGACCGATTTAACAGAAAATATTATAGTAGTCACCGAACATTTAATACAGAAGACGTTCACGTATTTTCATTTACAACTGATTTGGAAAAAGGATTAGGTGAAAATAAAAACCATATGCTTTCTTATGGAATTGATCTGGCTTACAATAAAGTATTTTCTAAAGCAGGGAATATTAATGTGCGAACAAGTGCGGTAAATGATAAAGAATTTACTCGTTACCCAAGTGATTTTAGTACCATGACTACAGGTGGAGCATATATAAATTATCGTTGGAGGAATAGAGATTCGACGATTAACTTTACAGCAGGTGCTCGATATTCGTATGTAGAACTTTTTGCAAAATATAAGGAGGATGATCTAATTGAATGGCCAGAAACTTACGTGGCAGATGGAGTGAGTACTCAGAATGAAGAACTCACTTATGCTTCCGGGTTGACGTTCAATACTAAAAATGGTTTCCAATTACATTTACTTGGAGCAACTGCATTCCGATCACCGAATATCAATGACTTTGCGATTAATCGAGTTAAAGATGGAAATGTATTGGTTCCAAATGTGGAGTTAATTCCAGAAAAAGCATTAAATGGAGAAATTACTCTAGGAAAAGTTTTTGGAAAAAGAGCAGAAACAGGAAGGTATAAGATAAGTGTAACTGGATTTTATACTCATTTGGAAGATGCGATAATTAGGTCAGATGCTACATTTTTTGGAGATTCTACTTTGTGGGCAGAAGATTCTTATAAAGTAGTTCAAAAAAATATCAACGCGAATAGTGCCTATGTGGGAGGCGTTTCTGGAAATATCGTTTTTGATTTCAATAAAAACTGGAGGCTGAGTTCGAGTATCAACTTAGTGAAAGGACGAAGTTTTATTGATAGTTTAGAACAACCTTTGGCACATATCCCTCCAATGTATGGTAGAACAAGTTTGTTATTTAAAACCAATAAAATTCAACTGGAGGCCGTTGTCAGATATAATGATGCAAAGCCATTAAGTGAATATGGACCAGCAGGTTCTGCCGATAATGAAGATGAGGCAATTCCTGGAGTAGGAACTTTGGGGTGGACAACATATAATTTTTATTCTTCCTATAAATTTAATGATCGATTGTCGTTCAATTTTGCAGTTGAAAATATTTTAGATACACATTATCGGCCATTTGCATCTGGAGTGAGTGCAGCAGGTAGGAACTTTATCGTTTCGATGCGAGGGAGTTTTTAGAAATAAAATTGCCTAGAGAAAATCCCTTTCCGATTTTTAAAATCGGAAAGGGATTTTGATTTTACTACATTTCTTTCAACATTTCTTTTACAATTAAACTCATTTTTGGTTGGACTTCGTTGGCTAGTTGAATGACATCTTCGACAGTTGTTTCGGTAATTTCTTCAATTGGAAAGCATTTATTGGAAACGATAGATAAAACAAAAACGGGTAATCCCATATGTCGAGCAACAAGTACTTCGGGAACCGTTGACATTCCAACTAAGTCTCCTCCAATACGATGAAGGAATTGATATTCTGCAGGTGTTTCCAGATTAGGCCCTTGCAAGGCAACGTAGATGCCTTCATGTGCAGTAATATTATTTTTCTTGGCAATCTTTAGAGCTTTTGCATTCAATGCTCTATCATATGTTTTGAGCATGTCAGGGAAACGAGGGCCGAGTCTTTCATCATTATTTCCTCTAAGTGGATTTTCAGGTTGGAGATTGATATGATCTTTTATAAAAACAATATCACCTGCATTAAAATCAGCATTAGTGCTTCCTGAAACATTTGAAATAATGAGTTTTTTAATATCTAAAAATTTCAAAATACGAACCGGAAATGTAACTTGTTCCATTGAGTAGCCTTCATAAAAATGGAATCTTCCAGCCATCGCAACAATATTTTTACCAGCCAATTTCCCAAAGATTAATTTACTCTGATGACTTTGAACCGTTGAGATAGGGAAGTGGGGAATTTCAGCATAAGGAATTTCAAAAACTACTTCAATGTCATCAGCGAGTTGGCCAAGACCTGTTCCTAAGATAATTCCAAATTCAGGTTGGAAGTCAGTTTTGGAGCGAATAAAGTGAGTGGTTTCTTGAATTTGATCGTAAAGCATTTTATTTTTTTTTCACAAAAGTAAATACAGCTATTTACTTTTGATTGAATTACTCTTTAAAAATTTCATAATAATTAAAGAGTTGCACAGTATAATAAAAACTGTTATATTTGCGAAACTTAAGAAAAGAGACTCAACGGAAGAGGGAACAAAAGTTCCCTCTTTTTATTTTTCAGGAGTCTTTTATTTTTTTTCAAAAAAAAGGAGACCGTGGTCGAAAGCAAAATAGAACAACTATTATTGAAGAAGTTTGAAGAGGAAGAATACTCAGATTGCTTCATCATTGAGATACTTCAAAATAATAAGAAACTACAGATTTTTTTGGATAGTGATTCCAATATGGATTTTACAAAGTGTCGCAAAATCAGTCGATATCTTGAAGAGCATATTGATGAAAATCAATGGTTAGGAGAAAGTTACATTTTAGAAGTTTCCTCTCCCGGAGATCGACCTTTAAAATTTCCAAGACAATACAAAAAAAATATCGGGAGAAATATCGAAGTCATCACCAATGAAGATGAAAAACTTTTAGGTGAAATGATTGAGG
>CAYGRM010000301.1:0-8453 GCA_964352225.1 uncultured Saprospiraceae bacterium
TTTTGCTTTCATCTTTATTGTTTATGCTTACTATAATAAAGGATTTTTAATTAAAAATCCAGTATTTGGACTAAAAATACTTGTAAAAAACTTTTAATATTTCAGTATTTATCCATCTAAATAATAAGCAAATAAAAAAGGGTAGCTACACCGTGACTACACTTTTTTCATTATTAATTCCATTCTCACTCCTCTTATTCAAGCATAAAGAATTTTTACCAAAATAAAATAAATATCAAAAAAGAGGCTCAACAAAAACGAAATGCTATTAATTAGTATAGTTGAAGGAGGCTGTAACCATTGAAATTACTCTTGTACTTATTTTGTTTTTATACAATTATACATTTCATATTTTTTCAGTCAGTACAACCTTCTTTTTCACAAACCCATATATTTCTTGAAAATTTTGATTTTCCTTTTTTTTCAACAGAGCAGCAATCAGAAATTTTTAATCCTGATTGCTTGATTAGGCTTTCAACATCTGAGTTGGATACAATAACTATTCGCGGGGCTAACTTTGCTGCTGATTCTATAATGTTTAGGATAATTGCATCATTTGAGTAGGTGTATAAATTGTAGGGCAAGTCAATAATAGCCGCATCGTACTTTTTGTCAAGGTCTTTAATATCTGAGCGATATACCTTGGCGGTATAGTTATAATGTCCAAGATTTTCCCTGGTACTTTTACAAGCTTTCCAATTGATATCACATCCTTCTATGTTGAATCCCGCAATACATGCTTCTAACATTACAGTACCAACACCACAACAAGCATCTAAAAGCTGATTAGTCTTATTTCCCTGTGAGGCAATACTGACGAGCGTTTTAGCAATATCCATATTTATAGAACTGCTAAATGAACAAGGCTTTTTCTTATGTTTATACCAGTCGGTATTGTGTTTGATTAAAACCCCAAAATGCCAAATACCTTTATGATGGCAAATAGCGTAAGTTATCGATGGAGTATAATAATTGGATTCACCTTCTATACTATATCCGATATCTCTTAATTTTTCAAGTCTATCTCTATACCCAGTAGCATCACCATCCAAAATCAGGTACTCCACTTTAAATCCCTCCATCTGAATATTTTCTCGCTTGATATTTTTTAGCAGTTTAGAGTAACCTTCGTAGGATGACCTAATCTCAAACCTATTTTTAATAAAAGGACTGATTGAAGGATCAATTTTGATATTGGAAAACAGCATGTTATTCTTTTCTTCTTTCTCAAAAATTTGCCTTGATTCCAACTTACATAAATTGCTATTATGGTAGTCGTAATTAAATGAATATATGTAGCTGTAATTGGGCATTTTTAGAATTAAGTAGTTTGGTTGTAAAATATCTTTAATTCCATCAAATACTAACATGCGGGATGGAAACAACAGAAACCTAAAATAAAAAAATGAGCTTTATCTTAAAGTTGAAAATATAATCAATCTCATTTATGATAAAACTCATTTATGATTCCATACACAAAATAGAAAAATTAAGGTAAGGATAGATACTATTCCCATTATACATTTTGGTAAGGAATAGTTTCTTTATTTTAGTATGTCTACTTTTCCGTTGTCCATATCATATAATGCACCAACAATTTTAATCTCTCCATTGTCCTCCATTTCTTTAAGAATAGGGCTATCGCTTCTAATTTTTTCTATGGTATTTCTGACATTACTTTCACTTACCATATGGACAAATTCTTGATTTTTGGAAGTTCGGTCACCATCATATTTCACCAAATCTACTGCAGGTCTTATTTTGGTAAGCATAGGAGTAATATTTCCAAGTTTCACATCATCTATCGCAGCCTTGACCGCACCACAATGCTCATGCCCCATAACCAAAATTAACTTTGATCCCGATACTTTACAGGCAAACTCCATACTTCCCAAAATGTCTTCATTTACAAAATTCCCCGCAACTCTTGCCACAAAAACATCTCCGATTCCTCTATCAAAAACATCTTCAACTGGTACTCTACTGTCTACGCAGGATAAAACAATAGCTTTTGGAAATTGAGCTTTGACACTTTTTCTTACTTGACTAGAATGGTTACGAGCCGTAAGGTCATTTTGCATAAATCTTTCATTACCTTCCTTTAAGGATTGTATCACCATATCAGGGGTAAGGGCATCCTGCTCTGCTTTGGTCAAAACAGTTTCTACCACACCAATAATCTGTTCTGGTTTTTCTACAACCTGATTTGTGGTATCCTCCACATTTTCTTGATTCCCGTTGGTGCACGCAGCAAAAAAAATAATTGCTAAGACGAATGCACTCAATTTAATTGTCTTTTTCTTCATTGTTTTTTCTTTAAAAATTGATAAATGTGATTAAATTAATTTGGTCACTATTCCTGCTATTTAGGAATTGATTCATGTACCCAATCTCAAATTTGGCAGTTTGATTTAGTTTGTAACCTAAACCAAAGTAAAGCCGGTTTCTATCAAAAATGGTTTGTTGGTTATTGAGAAAAATTTCGTTGTAAATCGAACCATACCAAGTATTATCTATAATGTCTTGGTTATTTATCGCAACATTGAGAGAAAGAAAATATCGAAATCTCATTCTAAAGTCAGCATCTTCTATCCATCGCTGCTCGAACCGATATCGGTGCTGAACCTTTACTCTAGAAAATGATTGTCTAGTGATAAATTGTTGAAAAATTCTATGCTCGTTGACGTTTACTTTATCATCAAAATTATCTAGGTAATTTTGGCTATGAATAAAACCATAGCCTAATAGTAAGTTGTTGTTATTTTCGGTCAAGTTATATCCAATTCCAGTTCTTAAAAGTAATTGTTCCAAATCTCCAATCGCATCATAATTTCTATATTGAACTTCATGATGCCAGTTCCATTTAGAATTTATTTTTTTGTTTCCAAAATAGATCATCCAGTTTCCTAAATCACTACTTTGAGCATAACTGCCTAATGGAAAAATTAGCACCAATAGAACACAAACTACTTTTATTTTTTTCATAAAAAATACATATTTAGTATAACTATAATAATTAATAGCAAAACTATAAAACCAATGAACTTGTTCAAATATTTACAGCTTTTTTTCCTTTTATTTTAAACACCATTTAAAACCTCAGGTATAACTCAAAATTAGTTATTATGGCTAGATATCTTAACAACAATGCTCTTATTAAAAAAATAAAAAATGCAACCATTGCTTAGACTGACGCTCCCCTTTCCATCAAAAAATGAGCTTAGGTGTGAGCATAATAGCTATGCCTCCTTAAAACTTAATGTGTATTCAGGTTAGTTCCTTTTCTCAAGCAACTAGGTGGAAATAAAAAAAATTCTTAATTTAGAAGCCTATTTTACCCTAAAAAAAATTAAACGATAATGAGAACTCTTCTTTTGGGAATGTGTTTTTGTTGCACCTCTTTTTTGTTTGCCCAAAATAAAATCATTGATAGTTTGGAGCAACAGTTACTCGTTTTTCCACCTGACACTAATCGATTAAAAATTTTAAATGACCTTGCTTTTAAGTACAAATATTCCAATCAAGCAAGAGCCATTGTTTTGGTGGAAGAAGCTGAGCAACTAGCCATTCAATTCGATCACCAAACCGAACTAGCCAAAAATTTTTATGTGCATGCTTATATTCATTATGCGAATGGAGCACATCAAAAAGCAATTGATTATTTAGATCAAAGTTTGAAAATTGCTAAAAAAGAAAATCTGACTAGCCGTCAAGCATATTGCAATGGAGTCAAGGCAATGGTTTACGGACGCATGTCTGAGTATGATCTGGCATTGAAACATAACCTTGCAGCAAGAGATCTTTTTAAACAAATAAAAGACACGCTGACCCTTGCTGCTATTGTCACTAATACTGCTACCATCCACGAAGAGCGAGGAAATTTCGATACTGCACTAGTCTATTATTTTGAATCCTTAAAATATAAAAACGATTCTGGAAATCGCCACTTTGCTACAACCGAATTGGCCAATATTGGAGCTTGCTATATGATGCTAGGAGAATATGATTTATCGCTTCAGTATAATTCGGAAGGGTTAAAACAAGCAAAAACTACGAGTAATTTATTCAGTCACCTTAAGGCTAATCGAGGAAATACTTTTCTAAAAATGGGACAATTAGATTCTGCGTTGACGAATGGATTGGTGGCATATAAAATAGATCGTGAAAAAAACACGCCTTATTTTCTTTTAAATTCAACTAAACTTTTGGGAGAAGTTTATGAAAAATTAGACCGAACTGAACTGGCGATTCAATTTTTTCAAGAAGGAATTGAGGTAGCAAAAAAAATGGAGAACATCGATTTCCAAGCTAGTATTGGATGCCGCTTGGGAGATTTATATTTGCAGGCAGGTCAATTGGATAAAGCTAAAACAGTTTTAGAAAATGCCTATCAAAAGGCTGCGCAAATTGGTGGGATTCCCAATTTAGAATGTACCGCAGCCAATTTATCTAAAGTTTTTGAGGCCATGGGAAAATATGAATTAGCACTTTTTTATTATAAAAAAAAGGAAGCTTACCAAGATAGTATTATTGATTTAGAAAAAAATCTTGGATTGGTAGAGTTGGAAAAAAAGTATCGAACAGAACAACAAAGCAAGCAAATCTTTGAAAAAGATTTAACTATTTCCAAACAACAAACTCATCAACGAAATTTGATTATTGGAGGTTTGTCTATTTTTTTAGTGTTACTCGGTATATTCCAATTCCTCCGTTATCGGCTTCGGCTCGGTCGCCAAAAAGCAGAACTAGCACTTGAAGTAGAAAAAATAAAAGCCAAACAATTGGAAGAAATGGATGAACTGAAATCTAATTTTTTTGCTAACATCAGTCATGAATTTCGCACTCCGCTAACTTTGATTTTAAATCCCTTAAAAAAGTTAGAATCTCTAATTCAGGCTTACCAGAATAATCACCCGAATGAAGAGCGATTCAATGCGACATACTACCTCAACCTAATTGCTCAAAATGCAAAGCGGATGCTCCAATTAATTAATCAATTGCTCGACTTATCTAAATTAGAAAAAGGGAAAATGAAATTAGAAGTTAGCCAAAGTAATCTAGTTAAATTTTTACGGACTATCATTTTTTCATTTGAAAGTTTGGCGATTCAAAAACAGATATTTTTCCAAACTGAATTTCCTGCAGACCAACCCAAATTATTTTTTGATAAAGATAAATTAGAAAAGATCGTCAATAATTTACTTTCCAATGCTTTTAAATTTACACCAGCAGGCGGAACCGTTTCGGTCATGGTAGCTATAAAAAATGAACAACTCAAAGTTGAAATTTCCGATACTGGAAAAGGAATTCCCCGCGATGAATTGGATAAAATTTTTAATAGATTTTACCAATTAAAAACAGATGAAAATTCAGGAACAGGCATTGGACTTTCATTGGTGAAAGAATTAGTGGCTTTGCATAAAGGTCAAATTACTTTAGAAAGTGAAATTGGAAAAGGAACCATTTTTAAATTGAATTTGCCCGTAGGGAAATCTTATTTTGATGATTCTGAAATTCAAGTATTTGAATCTAATGAGATAAAAAATGACCTCAATTTATGGAAAACAAAAGAAACATCATTTGAAAACCATAATTTCGAAATCATTAATTTTGCAGAAAATAGCTCCCCTACCTTACCCATAATTTTAGTTGTGGAAGATCATCCTGACCTTCGAGAATTTATGTTTAATATTTTGAAAAAGAACTACCAAGTCATTCTGGCAAAAAATGGACAAGAAGGATTTGAGCAAGCAACTGCGATTATCCCTGATCTAATTCTAAGTGATATTATGATGCCCATAACGGATGGTAATGAAATGGCAAAACAGTTGAAAACTGACGAGCGAACTAGCCATATTCCGATTATACTTTTGACGGCAAAAGCGGGTAATGAAAATAAAATTGAAGGTTTGGAAATGGGCGTCGATGCCTATTTGACTAAACCATTTGATGAAAAAGAATTATTGGTTAGGATTCAAAATTTAATTGAACAAAGAAAATTACTTCGTGCACGATTCACTAAAGAAATCAAACTACAACCGAAGGACATTGCGATAACCTCCATGGATGAAATTTTTCTAAACAAGGTACTTGACGAAATCGAAAATCATATGAGTGACTCCACATTTAGTGTGGAAGTTTTAGGAAAATTAGTCGGGATGAGTAGAAGTCAATTACATCGAAAATTAACTGCACTTTGTGATCAGTCTCCCAATTTTTTAATTAGAAAAATGCGCTTAGAACGCGGTAAAGTTTTAATCGAAAAGGGAGCAGGAAGTATTTCTGAAATAGCTTATGAAGTTGGTTTCTCTAGCCCCGCCTATTTTTCAAAATGCTTTCAAGACCAATACGGAAAAGCTCCAAGTGAATTAAAATCATAATTTAAAACTCTCCTGTTTTTTTCCTCTCGATTCTCTGAAGTCCTTTTTTTCAAAAACTAAATATTTAAGGTTCTGATTATCAGTTAGTTACCCTTGTGTAAAAACCATGCGACAAAATTTATAGCAATTGCTACAAATTTAAAAGCCTTCCTTATCCATTATTGCAAACTTTGAGTTATTGTTGGAAAGATTATTATCAATACATGAAAAACCTCTTTACTAATTAAAACAAAACCAAACTTTATGAAAGATTTTAAAAATTTAATTTACGCAGTTACCTGCCTCTCTTTGAATATTATTATTGGTGCGGCAGTATTTGAGCATTTAGTTGTTTGGCCAACGGCCTATGCCGCACCTCCAGCTTCTTTATCTATGTTCCAAGGGGAGTATGGTTTCAAAGCAGTTTTATTTTGGTCAAAAATTCACCCTGTTACGCTTCTACTTTTTGTCATCACCTTAGTTACTTTTTGGAAAACGGAAAGGAGAAATCATATTCTGATTCCATTCGTGGGATACTTTATCATCTTAATAATTACCTCCATTTATTTTGTTCCTGAATTAATTGATATCGTTGAAACTGAGTATTCTGCAAGAATAGATGAGCAATTAGTTAGTAGAGGAAGTCTATGGATAAAACTAAGTTTAGTAAGATTATTCGTCTTAATCGGATTAGCAATTTTCCTTTTTTTAGGATTAACTCAATCAAAAAAAGCAGCGTAAAAACTAAGAGACTGTTTTGAATTATGTCGCTAATTTTTTTATGCGTCTTTTTTCAAAACAGTCTCTAAAACAATGAAATAAAATTTTATAAATCAAAAAACCAAAACCATGAAAAAGATTTTAAAAATAGTTGGAATTACCATCGGAATAATTATTTTTTTAATGGGAAGTTTTGCTTTCTATATTAACCAAAAAGGTATTCCACATTATGAAAATAAAGCTCCTGAAATCACCGTAAAATCTGATTCTATGAGAATAGAAAGAGGAAGAAAATTAGCTGTATTAGTTTGTTCACAATGTCATGGCGGAGAATCCTCCAATGTATTGGAAGGAAAAGTTATGGAAGAAAATACGCCGTTTGGAGATATCTATGCTCCAAATATTACCAAGCATTTAGATAAAGGAATTGGAAAATATACCGATGGAGAATTACTTTATTTATTCAGAACAGGTATCAAAAAGAATGGCCAATATGCTCCACCTTGGATGCCCAAATTTCCACAAATGGCCGATGAAGAATTGTATGACATCATTGCATTTCTTAGATCTGACCATCCTTTAGTTCAACCATCTGATAAAACAACTCCACTTAGTCAACCTTCTTTTTTAGCTAAAATGCTGTGCAATGTAGCGTTCAAACCATTCCCCTATCCTGAAGAAAAGATTAAAAAACCGTTGATTAGTGATCAAGTAAATTATGGAAAATATATGGCAAATGCGGTCTTACAATGTTACTCTTGTCACTCTGTTGATTTCAAATCAAATGATGACTATGATCCCGAAAAGTCCAAAGGTTTTTATGGCGGAGGAAATCCGATAGAAGAGGTTGATGGGAAAATTATGCAGAGTACTAATATCACTTTTGATAAAAAAACAGGAATTGGAAATTGGACGGCAGAGGAATTTGTCAAAGCGGTGAAGTGGGGCGTTCGCCCTGATAATTCTCCAATCCAGTATCCAATGACAAAATTTAATTTGTTGGAGGATGAGGAAGTTGAGGCTATTTATGCTTATTTGAAAACTATTCCGACGATTGAAAATGATGTAAAAAATTAAACTACCTCGCAGCAAGCTGACGAAAAATTAAAAGAATAAATAACTGTCACGGATTCATAGCTTCAACTTAAAGGTTGGGGCTATGAAATCCTTGCTTGTTTTGCACCCGATGCAAGCATCGGGGAATTCTTTATATTAAAATTTAATTTAGATGTTTTTCGGTTAAAAAAGATCAAGAAGGGTACAATTAAGTTAATCACCGAGGAACAGATGTAAAGTTTTTTTTCAGGTAAGAATAAAAAAAGGGCTCTAGATGATTTCATTTGGTTATTAAGTTATTGGTTAATGAGTTATTAG
>CAYGRM010000302.1:0-8382 GCA_964352225.1 uncultured Saprospiraceae bacterium
AAACATGGGACTCGAACGAAAGTATTTAATCGTGGTGGTGATGACTTTTGTTTTTGGTGCCTTAGGTGTTTTTGTTGGTTATGAAAATAATATTGCACTTGTTCCAATTGCTGCCGTTTTAGCTTTAGCACTTGGAGGTGATTTGATTTTAGCAGTAGGTATTTCAGTAGGAGGAATTACAGTTGGATTTGGACTTTCTCCTTTTAATCCCTACACCGTTGGCATTGGGCATCAGATTGCAGAAATGCCAATTTTTTCTGGTGCGTTGTTGCGTTCAATATTGTGCATGATGGGACTGTCGATGTTGGCATATTATAATGTTCGTTATTTCAAAAAGACCTTAAGTAATCCAGAGAAGAGTTTAGGATATGGATTAGATTCGTCAGGTTTGGGGTTAACAAAAAATATCCAAGCTTACTCCATGACTTCGAATAATTGGTTGGTGTTAGCCATATTTTTAGGAGGTTTAGGTATGATGTTATTTGGAATTTTTAATTATCATTGGTACTTAATTGAGATATCTTCCATCTTTATAATGATTGCAATTGTGGTAGGAATAGCCGCGCGAATGTCAAGTAGAGAAATTAGTGAAACAACTTTAAAGTCTATCGCAGTCGTCGCTCCAGGAGCATTTATGGTTGGCTATGCTACAACTATCCGAGTAATTTTGGAATCTGGAAATATTAGTGATACAATTGCTTTTGAGTTGTCGAATATATTAGTTCAGCTTCCAATTTATGCTTCGGCATTTTTGATGTCGATAGCTCAAAGTATCATGAATCTTTTTATTCCTTCGGGAAGTGGACAAGCCTTGGCAACACTTCCGATTATGATTCCCGTTGGAGATTTAGTTGGACTAACTAGACAAACGACTATTTTAGCTTTCCAAATTGGAGATGGAGTAACCAATATTGTCAATCCAACCCTGGGAGGTTTAATCGCTATGTTAAGTATGTGCAGAGTACCTTTTGATCGTTGGTTGCGATTTATTTTTCCTTTGTGTGGGTGGATACTTTTATTAGCTTGGGGATTTTTGATGTTTGCGGTAGCAATAGAGTGGGGGCCTGCTTAGAGCATTTAATAGTTCTATAACGTAGAGAGAGAATCAACTTAAAAATAAAATTTTGCTTTTTGGAATTAGGAATTGATTTTTTATAACAATATAATTACAGATATTAGAAAATAATAATAATGGAAAATTTAGTAAAAAATTCATTAGAGATCAGTCAGGAAAGTGCAGTAGCAATTTTATCAAAATTAGTTTCCTTTCCAGTCCTCGGAGGTGAAAGTAATATTCCAATTGCGGAATGGATTGAGCAATATCTATCAGAGCATGGAGTAGAATTTACCAATGTCCCAAATGAGGAAGGCAACAAAAGGTCCATTCATTGTCGAATTGGACCAGCAGTCGATGGAGGAGTAATTCTCTCAGGACATCAAGATGTTGTTCCTGTCGAAGGTCAGACTTGGGTAACCGATCCATTTGTTTTGACGGATAAAAATGACGGAAAATTATATGCTCGAGGTTCATGTGATATGAAAGGTTTTTTAGCATGCTGTTTGGCCGCCTTGCCAGAAATGCTAAAAGCAGATTTGAAAAAACCCATCTATTTTGCTTTTTCCTATGACGAAGAAATTGGATGTTTGGCCGCTCCGGAGTTAGCAGAGCACATCAAAACTACCTATTCCGAAAAACCGAAATATGCTATCATTGGTGAACCTTCGATGATGCAACCAGTCGTTGGTCAAAAGGGAATAGTTGTTTATAAGACACATGTAAACGGTTCAGCGGGGCATAGTAGTGGGATTAGAAAAGAAGTAAGTGCCATCAATGAAGCAGCTCGGTTGATTTTATGGTTAGAGAATAAAATGAATCGACTTGTGGCAGATGGACGAGTTGATGAAAGATTTACTCCACCACATACTTCCATTCATTGTGGGATTTTCGAAAGAAGTGGTATTGCACCAAATGTAATTTCTGATTATGCCAGTTTTAATTGGGATTGTCGCGTAATTCCCATGGATAAGAGCACCGAGATCCTTGCAGAATTTGAAGCTTACTGCAGAGATTTAGAAAAGTGCAACCGATCTAAATTTCCTGATTTTAAAATTACTACTGACCTAGATCATTCGGATGTTCCTCCTTTGGACACTCCTCAACATTTGTCAGTAGTACCTTTAATTCAAGAGATTTCTGGAATAAAAGAATTAACCACAGTAGCCTATGCTGCCGAAGCTGGACAGTTTTCGAATGCAGGATTTGAGACTGTAATTTGTGGTCCAGGAGATATTGCTCAAGCACATCGAGCGAATGAATTCATTGCCAAAGATCAATTGAATAAAGGAGTGGAATTTATGTTTAGATTGATCAAGAAATTCTCCGAATAGATTTTACTTATCTAGCCATCCTTTAAAATTGCCAACTCGTTCTCTACTCACAATGACTTCGTCATTTGGACTAGGAAGTAATTCTAATTTGAGGCGACTGTTAAAATAGGTATTGATTTTATGAATAGAAGAAAGTTTGGTGATATACTTTCTATTTACTCTGAAATGAAAATCAGGATCCAAGCATTCCTCTAATTGATCTAGCGTAAAATCTAAAATATGCCTTTTTCCATTAATGTTTTTAGCACATACAATTTTATCTTCAGAGTAAAAATATGCAATGTCATTAATTGGAATGTAGGAAAACTCTTGACCTGTTTTTACTAAAAATCTTTCCTTGTACTTTTTACTTTGAATATTATTTAAAAGAGCTTGGATGGCAGACGAATCGTACGTTTGAGGTTTTTGAAATATTTCTTCAAACTTCTGCATAGCCTTGGTAAGTTCCTCAGGATCAATAGGTTTAAGTAAATAATCCACACTATTCACTTTAAATGCTTTTAATGAATATTGATCATATGCAGTTGTAAAAATTACAGGAGATTTAATTGTTGTTTGTTGAAAAATATCAAAACTCAAACCGTCTGCCAGCTGAATATCCATAAAAATTAAATCTGGCGCTTCAAAAGTGTTTAACCACTTTACAGCAGATTCTACGCTATCAATTACATCTACTATTTCAGCATGTGGAGCGCACTCATTGATTAATTTTTTTAAACGGAGAGCTGCTGGGCGTTCATCTTCTATAATGAGAGTTTTCATACAGGAGTGGTTTTGAGTGAAGTGTTTTTTTCAAAAATAACTTGATCAACAAATGGAAGAGCTACTAAAAATGAATCGCTGGTAACGATCACATCTACTTCTTTTTTGGTAAAAAATTGATATCGATTTTTAATGTTTTGCAAGCCCATGCTCGTTGATGGAATAACTTGATTTTTTTTCTGTAGATTATTTTTGATGATCAATTTATCTTTTTGAATGGACACACTTATAGTCAATGGTTTTTGTGTAGATATGATGTTATGTTTGATGACATTTTCAAATAAGATTTGCAAAGATAACGGTACGATTTTTCTTTGATGGTAGTCTGTTGGAATGTCAATGTCAATTATCAAGTTCTCACCGAATCTTTCTTTTAAGAGGAAAACATAGGCATTTAAAAATTCTAATTCATCACTTATCGAAACGATTTTTTGATCTCTAATTTCTAAAATATAGCGATACACCTTTGATAGTTTTTGTACAAAATTTACTGCTTTGTCTGGTGCTTCAGGAATTAAATAAGTCAAGGTATTTAGACTATTAAAAAGAAAATGAGGGTTCACTTGATTCTTTAATCCTTCGAGTTGACTTTGAATATTTTCTCTTTGAAGTTGTTCTTTTTCCTGAATTGATTTTTGCAATTTGGTATAAAAGATAATCCCTTCATAAATTGCCCAAGTCAAAAAGATAGACATAAAACTTCCAACTACTTCTGACAGATCACCTTTAGGTACTTTATGCCAATCATCAGGAATACAAACTTCTATTAAATTACCAATGACCACTTTAATCACAAAATATCCTAAAATCATTAAACCTAATTGAGCGATTAATCTCTTCCAGATCTGGTCTTCTTCCGAAAATTGGTTTAACAAAAATGAAGTTACATATCTAAAAATAATCCAATAGGTAAAAGTGTAAATAATACCAACAGTAAAACACCGCCTAAAAAAAAATAGTTTATTTTCAGAAAAAAGCTCAGGGAACATGATAATATTTATCACAAATGCAATGATTGGAATTCCAATTAACATTAACCATTTATCATTGAACCCTAATGTATTTTTTACATAAGCCATAAAATAAATTTACGAAGATTAGTTGATTTTTTTTTTGCTAAAAACTTAAAAAAAGGATGAACCAATTTTAAAATTGCTTCATCCTTCATTCAAACTATTTATTTATAAAACGAAAATCAAATGGTAGTAACCATTGATTCCTTAATTTGAGTTTTTTGTTTGAAGTTTAAAAACACTTTCTGATGAGTTGTTGATTTTTTAGGATGGATTGTAGTTTTTTCTGATTATTCTATGCGATCCAAATGCCAAGTTACATCAGGAGTTTGAAATCCAACCAATCCTTGAGTTTTGGAGTAGTAATATTTAACAGAGTCTTCTTCCGCTGCTAGTACATTAGTAAATTCTTTCCCATTTAAAGTGATGGAGTTTTTTTCTAATAAGAATTGATTAATCGTAGTTTCGGATTCCTGGAAGTTTCCAGAAAATTGAATATCCGTAATTGTACTTGCTTGAGATATAAAATTCCCTGTTGAAAATGCAACCCGCATGATGCTGTAAAAATTTTGGGTATTTTCTTCATAGACTTCAGAGGAAAATAATAAATCCATCAATGTGGTTTGAGCCTCATCTCGAAAAATAAATCTAAATGATTCTGAGTCGAAATATTCGCAGGTGGAATTACCTTTGATTTTTGGTTCAGTACAGATCGTTTTGATGCAAAGTTGATCTTGGGAAAATTTTTTACCATCAGGAGCGAACAAGGTTAAACTATCACCCATGCCATTTTTAAAAATCAATTTTTCGTTGCCAACGTATGGATTAAATTCTAATGTCGCTGATCGTAAATTTAGATCGCCTAATTTTTTATCAGGAGGGCAAACGTTTTTTTTGCATGAAAAAGAAAAGATTAAAATCAAAAAAGAAAGGGTAGGGAGGATTATTTTTCGCATGATTGAAATTGTTTTTTACTAGTAGCAGGACTCTTCTGAGTCCTGTATAAAAATGCTAAACAGGATAGAGAGTCCTGCTACGTTAAAAAGCCAATGCCTCGTACATCCAATTTGCCAAGGCTTGTCGGTTGTCTTTTAGAAATCGTTGTTGATCTTCTCGATTTCGAATATTACCTAACTCGATGTAAACAGATTTACCTTTCGTTTCACGAAGCATATGCAAATCTCTTTCTTTGATGGTGCCATGATACTGACCGTTTTTTCGATACTTTTTATATTTGGAAGCTAATTTCTTTTTAATTTTTTGAGCAAGTTTTAAGCTTGAATTACTACCTGGGTAGTGATAAAAGAAAACATCGGCACGCTGTCCTTTCCCTCTAGAATCTATGTGAAGAATGATGGTTGTTTGATCTTCATCTTTTACTCCGAGTTTTTTATACTTTTCAAATAAAATATTGATTGCATTGGAACGCTGAAATAGTCTTTGCTTCTGAGAAAGAGGAATAGCATAATCACCATAGCAATATTCATCTTGATCGCAGCGGAGTAAATTTTCATCTCGAATTCCATCGTCTGGATCCCTTGTAATCATATAAGCTACGGCTCCATGAGCAATCAAATTTCGGGTGAGTCGAAGAGATATATCATAGGCATATTCATCTTCGCACATGTTCATTTTTCCTCTCTTTCCAATCGCTCCTGGATCAGGACCACCGTGTCCGCTGACGATGTAAAATACTTTTCCTTTCAGTCGATTGCTGGCAACTGGAACGTGCGCATATTTTTTTCCAAAAATTCCAAAGCGACGCGCTTCTTTATATTTCGTTTCAGTTTTTACTGCTTTTTGATGAACAACAATTTCATTTGGATTTACTTTTTCATCAACACAATTTAACTCATGAAAAGGAACCCAGAGGATTTGACTATTAACTACAGTTTGACGTCGTAATTCACTTTCTAATAAATATTCATTGTACTCTTTGATTCGGATAGCTTGTGCCCATTCGGTCAAACCAACGGTCGTCCTAATACTTTTTCCATTGTATTTGTAGATCAAAACGGGGATTTTATAGCTTTTCCCTGCTTCTAATTTACTGCTTTGATTAGTATTATTTAAGATATGAAATTGTTCGAAATTGCACCGATGATCATTTAATTGATAGCGAGATAAAAGAGTAACAATATTATCGCCTGAAAGGGCTGGAACATCGTGGAAGGTGGGCTTGTCATTATCAGCTTTTAAGGAAGATAGACAGATAAATAAAAGACAAAGAAAAACGCAATTTCTCATGGCAAAAGTAGTGTTGGTCATAGTATTAAGTATGTACAAGATACATAATTTTTCATTTCAAAAAAGAGCAAATACTTTGGAGATTAGTTAGATGTGAATCAGGTTTAGAGTACAAATATAAAATATCAATCAGGTTTGTGCAAGTTTTGGGAAAAGGCATGTGGAATCAATCTCTAATTGGTTATTAAGATCAAAAAAGGAAAACGAAAATTATAGATTTCTTATTCTGATTTTAATAGCCAATTAGGTAAAAACTTATAAATAATCCTCTAAGCGATATTCATCATCATAATCAAATGGAATATCAAATTGGACTCTAGATTGACGAATGGTAATATCTCCGACCGATCTGATCTTGATAGATTGTTGTTTCCAAGCACCGTTTAGCATATTTTTAAAGTTTTTAAAAAATTCCTTTTGTGCGATCGGTACCTCAAAATTAAGCGGTAAAGAAAAATCACTTTCCGGAGCCATTTCTACTTCTAAATCTTGTTTGAAATGAGTGGTTTTCTCTCCATCTACATACACATCAAATTCTACTTTTGAAATAGTTAGTTTATAGGGATTTGGATTATTGATTATTGCATCGGAGGTGAAGGTTAACTTTAGATCAGGTGGTAGGGTTACATTTTTGAATTTAATATTTTCTAGCCTAACGAATGCTGGGTACGCTAAGTTAGAGGCCTGATTATAAATATAAATTCCTCCAACTAATAAAAGTAGGAAAAAAGTAATCCCTAATATTTTTGAAATTTTCATTTTTTTAAATTTAAAAGATTGTTTTTTTTGAAATAGAGTGCTTAAAACAACTGACTAATTTTTCGAAATCTTTAGAATTATTGTAAACGTGTGGAGCGATTCTAATGGCATTTCCTCGTTGTGAAACTTTTACATTATTCTTTTCAAAATTAGATTTAAGTTTTTCCATATCCATGTTGGAAGAGAGCCGAACACCAAACAAATGTGGTGCACGATAAGCCTCTTCCTCTAGCTGACAACCCATTTCTACCAGATCCTCGATGGGATTTTTAGAAATAACTTTACAATAATTTTGAATGTTTTCTACGCCCCAATCGAGTATTTGTTCAAGAGATTTTTGCAGCATGGCCACCCCCATAAAATTACTTTGTTCACCCATGGAATACCGGTTAGCTTTTATTTTATATTCAGATTGGTAATTGACCAAATTTTCAAATTGATGACTGTTTAATCTATTGATCCAGTTTTCTTCAATGGGGCTTCCATGGTCAAATTTTTCTCCAAAATATCCAACCCCTGAAACATAGGGCCCTAGCAGCCATTTATAACCTGCACAAATCAATGCATCTAGTTAAACTTCTTGAATATCAATAGGATATCCTCCAACTGATTGAGTTCCATCAACAATTAGCAAGGCATTATTTTCATCAGTTTTTGCTCGTAGTTTTTTTAAATCAAAAATAGTCCCATCAGCCCAATGAACATTTCCTAAAGCAACGGCAATGGTATTTTCGTCGATGGCATTTAAAATGTTTTCATTCCAAATTTTTCCTTTGGAAGCTTTATTTTTGGAACTAGAAATGAGTCTTATTTTTGCGCCAGTTTGATCCGAAAGTTTCTTCCAAGAATAAAAGTTGGAGGGAAATCCTTCATCAACTAGGATAATGTTATTTTTAGCAGTAGCGCTGATGTTTTTGACTACATTTGCAATGCCGTAAGAGGCAGAAGGAATTAAGGCAATTCGTTGAGGATCAGCGCTGTTGATCAATTTTGCAAAAGTACTTTTAAGCCTTTCAACAGGTTCGAAAAAATCAGCTCGTTCAATCTTCCATGGTTGACTTTTTTGAAGAATCGCTTGAAATCCGGCCTCCTCTACCGTTTTTAAATTTGGAGACATATAAGCACAATTGATATAACTTATTTCATCTGAGAGATTGAATTTATCCTTTTGGCAATTGAGCATGATATTTGATTTTTCTGCAATGTATGATGA
>CAYGRM010000303.1:0-8379 GCA_964352225.1 uncultured Saprospiraceae bacterium
ACCAAGTAGTAGCAAGACGGGCCCATCTTTTTTGGCTCGTTCAATAAAAATAGGAACTTGAATGCTATTTCTAGTATGCAATTTCGCCACATCGAATTGCAAACAAATGCTATCACCTCTCTTGATCTCCGTACCAAGTATAGTTAGGTTATTTTTGTACATTTCGCTCAACGTATCGAATTATTTTTTCAGCAATATTAGTCCCTGTAGCTTTCTCGATTCCTTCTAGCCCTGGAGAAGAATTTACTTCAAGAACTAATGGTCCATTTTTAGATTGTAGCATATCTACTCCTGCTACTCCCAATCCCATCGCTTTAGCGGCAATTAAAGCAGTCTCCGCTTCCTCCTTCGACAACTCAATAATATTAGCGCTTCCTCCTCGATGCAAGTTGGATCGAAATTCTCCTTCCTTACCTTGCCGTTTCATCGCACCAACTATTTCGCCATCGACGATAAAAACCCTGATATCCGCCCCACCAGCTTCTTTAATAAATTCCTGTGCAATGATCCTTGTTTCTAAACCATTGAATGCTTCCATAACCGAACCAGCTGAATTTTTGGAATCAACCAAAATGACGCCCAGTCCTTGTGTTCCTTCCAGTAATTTTATAACCAATGGTGCACCACCAACAGAGTCAACTATGTGACCTACATTTTTAGAAAAATTAGAAAAAGTGGTCTTTGGCATTCCTACACCTGCACGAGCAAGTAATTGTAAACTTCTCAGTTTATCTCTTGATCTAACTAAGGCCTGTGATTCGACCACACTAAAAACATGCATCATTTCAAATTGTCTAACTACAGCCGTACCATAAAAGGTTACCGAAGAACCAATTCGTGGAATGATGGCATCTACATTTTCGAGATAAGTTCCATTGTAATAGATCTTAGGTTTCTTTTTTTCTAATTCAATATTGCATTTCAGGTGATCTACGACTTGCATTTCGTGACCCAACTTTGTGCCTTCCTCTACCAATCTTCTGGTTGAATACAAGCTAGCTTGACGCGATAGGATAATGATCTTCATTTTATTTTGATTTATTTTGATTTAATTTTCTCTGTTTTCTTTTATAAGATAAGTCGTATCTAGCGGAGTCTACTATAAATTTCCCCATCAAAAATCGTCTACCAATTAGGATTGGAAATTTCATTTCTCCTCTTTCACTTAAGGACAATTCTATGGGTAACTTTTTGCCAAAAAGTCTAATTTCAGTTTCAATTACAAACCGTTTCTCTGAACTACCAAAGGAATTCTTGATTAGTTTTTCACGAAAATTGGAAGTGGAATATTCCTTTTTATCATATTGAGAATGGGAAGGATCAAGTAAGGTAAAAAACAGAACTTCTTTTCCGTCTATTTTCTTGGCGATAATTTTTCGACAATGAATAGCTGAGGTGTAAGCACCAGTATCCATTTTGATATCAATGTCCTTTAATTTAAGTTCTGGAAAATCCGCTTTATCTTTTCTTCCAATTGTAATTTTCTTATTTACTTTTTGATTTTTATTAGAGGTATTAATTTTGTCCATTGCAGACTTAATTAAATTTTCTACTTGAGTTTTTATTTTGATAATCATATCTCACTTTCGAATTTACTTTGGTCAAATGAATAAATAATCTACTCATTTGAGTTGCCACGAAGACTAAATAAAATAATTTAGTTTCCTTCCCAGAGAAAAAATTAGATCAGAAAGAGGAATTTCAATAAAATGCAATTTCTTTTCTGTCTTATTAAACACAAACAAAATAAATCACAAAAAGGTTAATTTTTTTTCTCTTGAAAAATTAAGACTGGTATTCCAAATTTGAAAAAAGAATGTTTTGCAGCATCATTTAGAAATTTGCGAAAGGTATCTTTTTGATGACTAACCAAAATGATGATGTCTATCTTTTCTTTTGATTTTGCAACTTTTATTTGTTCATCAAAAGATTTATCAAGCTCTACTTTACTCCAAAAATTTACCATCATTTTCCAAAAAGAAGAGGTATACGTTTTTTGGCTAAATGATTTTATTTGTATTTGTTGCGAGTCTATTTTAAAGCGATAAAAAAATGGTCGGAGAATGGAGGGTTCATTTGAATTACGTAATATATGCCAAATTTTTTCCCAATTACTATATACAACTCCTTCAGGAATCATCAATACTGGACATTTTGCTTCTGAAGCTATTATCGAAGACCGCTTTCCCCAAAATCTTTCAAAAGCATTACCAGTTACTCTTCCAGTCAAAACAATCAACTCAAAATTATGGCTGATGGCAATAATCTCATCATTTACAGCTCCTTCCAATGCTAAAAATTGAACATCACCAAGTTCCTTACTACAATTTTTTTCATAGAAAGATTTTAATTTTTCTATTATCCCCGCATCATAATCAGCTTCTCCAAAATCATACTTCAGATTAAAATCTTCTTCAGGATAAATATGGACAAGGGTTAATTTCATTCCTAAATGCTTGCTAAGGTCATGAGCGTACCTTAACGAGTTTGCGGATAATTCTGAAAAATTAATCGGTATTAATATTCTTTTCATTGGCTATTCATTTACGAAAAGTTTAATCCATTTTGAAAATAAACCTTGTCAATTCGGTTCTAAATGAATTCATTTGGTTATTGGTTATTAGGTTATTAGGTTATTAGGTTATTTCTAAAATGGTGCTTCAATAAATTGTACGACTAATAAATCACTAACCAATAACTTAATAACCAAATGAAATCATCTAGAACCTTCAATTCAGATAAAGAACTTATCAATGTACCTTAAGAAGATCCGAAATTCCTATAGACATTTTCCAAAAGACTCTAATTCGATATTTGGTCACTTCTGTGTTGTTTTTATCACCAATTAAATTGTGACTAAATCTTGAATTTAAGTCTTTTCAATGATTTTTTCTTTTAACAAGTCCGAAACTTAAACAATATTTTCAATAAAAATAAATAAAAAAAGCCTTAATAAATTTCGATGCAAAATGACCAATTTTTAATATATTTCAAAACTGCCAAAAAGAGATAAAAGGAAATATCGAGGCTAAAATTTAGCTAAAGAAAAGAGTAGAAAAATAATTTATTCCTATTTCTTCGTGATGACCAAATTTACAATTAATGTCTTTTTAGAAACTTCTAAACCAGTAAAATTAATAACATGAAAAATATACTCGTCGGCATTAATTTGTCCAAACAATCTCCACTTATTTTAAAGTATGCTATTCGTTTAGCCCAGTACCATAATGCAAAATTAGTAGTAGCACATATATTGGATACTAAAAAAGAAGCAATAGATTGGAAAAATAAACCAGAAGACATATCTGAAGAAGATTATACTGAAATGTTCCGAAAGGAAAAGCAAGTAAAATTGGTTAATTTTGTGCAACAGCATTTTCCGAAACAATATTACAAGGTCATCGTTCACTCGACTGTCGTTTTTGGGCTCCCAGATGAAGAGTTGCGCCGAATTGCTGCTGATCAATCTATAGAACTAATCGTGGTTGGAAAATGGACTAAAACTGGCACCGAACTACTCTCAGATGTACCAATCAAATTAATTGAGTGGTCGCCTTGTCCAGTTTTGATAGTTCCAGAAGATATTGATTACCATGTGTTTAAGAGAATTATCTATGCTACAGAATACGAATTGACAGACTGCGAAGATGTGTTTTACTTACAGGACTGGCTAACTGTATTTGATGCGGAGTTAGTTGGATATAACATTGCAAAAACTGAAATTGCGGTTCACCATGGAGAACAAAAAGTAGCCATATTAAATAAACTATTTACTTCTCCTAAAATAACTTTTAAAAATTTAAAACTACTAACTAAAGATAAATTAAGCGATATTGTAAAATTGGAAGATGGAGATTTAATTGCTGCTAGAATGCAAGACAAAGTATTTTGGAGAGGCAATAAAGATAGAGTTCTAGATGCTGCTTTTCCCATGGAATTGCCAATACCAATAATAATTTTTCAATAAGAAGCTGTTTTATAATTTAACCTGATTCTTTTTATCAAAACATAAAAAATGCATTTAAAATCCTTATTACTTTTTCTGTTTTTTGCCTTCACTTTCAGTTTTTCTGTTGGGCAAAAATTAGAAAATACTGCCATTCAAGCCCTGATTAAAAAATACAAAGAAGATGACCGAGGACCTTACAAAGACATTCGATGGTTTTGTAAGGACGGGACGATCAATATGCCAAAAGAACCTTGTGATGAAAAAATCGGAGGTGTTCAAAGAGCTCGCTACAAAGACGAGGTAGAAAAACTTGCTGAATCTAATCACATTTTTCTAGGACAGATTTTGAGTACAACTTCTCGTACAGATTTTTGGGATGCAGAAAATTCGCATGCCAGACTCAAACAATTTCAATTAGAAAAATACCTTCGAGCAATTGATGACGGTTGGGTACTACAAAAAGGACAATATTATCGTGGTGCATTCCAAGTGGAAGATGAAGAAGCCTGGGGAATTGATTTTTTTGATTTGATCTTTAAAGATGATAAAAAAATCGAGCAAAATTTTTACCTCCTCCGTCAGGCGGTAAAAGATATTCCTCATTCAGGTGATAATGACCGAACTCAAAATATTCGAGCTTTGTCGAAGGTAATTTCAGATACCTATGCTCCTTTTTTTAATTTAAGAATCAAAATTCATGGCCAACCTGATGCAACCGACTTAACCGCATCTAAAGCCTTTTTGGAAAACCATAAAGATAATCTTAGTGCCGAAAATCTTAAAAATTTCGAGCAAATGATTGAAGATATGGAGTTCGTTTATCGTCCCATTGATTTAAGTACACTAAATAAATATGTACAACAATTACCAAAAGACGAAACGATTACTAAAGAATTGCAACAATACATTTACAAATTTAAAAATAACACCTTCAGTATCGAAAAGATGGAGGCAACGGCTAATATTTTATTTGATATTCGTCAAAATATTA
The DNA here is from genome assembly GCA_964352225.1 of uncultured Saprospiraceae bacterium. GTDB lineage: Bacteria > Bacteroidota > Bacteroidia > Chitinophagales > Saprospiraceae > CAJQQY01. The sequence continues at coordinate 4,941 of CAYGRM010000303.1, forward strand.
CTAAGGTAAGCCGCAGTAAAGCAAGGCTAGCCCTTTTTGATATTTCGGTAGCTTTAGAAGATATTTTATTCAAAGAAATCAGCGACTGGAAAACAACTACCTACGCTCAAATGATGAATAAAATTTATTATTTAGGCAAAGCAAGCACCGGTTGTGGATATTTAGAAAATTGGGAATGGAAAGCAGTCGAGTCTCAAATTGCCTTACCAACCTCTACCGAATTTCCTTTGACCGAGTTAGTCGTGTGGCATGAAAATGCTCGAAAAATAGTAGAATGGGGAGCAGGAATGACACGAGGCGTTTATAAAAAAGTAGTAGAGCAATTTAGTGGTTTTGAGCCATTAGCTTATGGATTTTTTGATGATAAAATTCGATCCTCTATCCTCTTGCCATTAGGTGATGCGATCAGCGAATTGGGTAATACCGTAGCTAAAGAAGCTAATTTCTCTAATCAAGTTTTAGACTTAAAAAGTGCAAGTAGCTTTCGTGGATTGAATCCAGGATATGCTTTAGGAGAGTTGGTAGTGGTAAGTGGTTCTTCATCTGATGAGGTTGAAGTTTCGAATGACAAAATTTATATATTTTACAGTCCTTCTTCTGACCTAAAACCCGTGGCTGGAATTGCTACAGTAACCGAGGGTAATATGGTTTCTCACGTTCAATTATTGGCGCGAAATCTTGGAATCCCTAACGCTGTTTTATCTGAACAAAACCTGAACGATTTGAAAAAATATTCTGGGAAAAAAGTTTTCTACGCAGTTTCCAATAAAGGAACCGTATTAATGAAACTGGAAGCAGAAATGACCGAGGCGGAACGAAAACTTTTTGAAGTAAAAAAACGGAGTGAAGAAAAAATTGCAGTTCCAATTGATAAAATCGAATTGGAGAATACCGCTGTCCTTAATTTAAGAGATGTCAAATCCAAAGATTCTGGCAAAAGTTGCGGCCCCAAAGCTGCTAACCTAGGTCAACTTAAAGCCATGTTTCCTGACCAAGTGGTGGAAGGTGTGGTCATTCCTTTTAGCATTTTTCGACAACATATGGAACAACCAATGATCGATCAAGAAGTGACCTATTGGCAATTCCTTAACAATACATTTGCAAGTGCAGCAGAAATGAATGATGAGGTTGCAATTGAAGAATTTATGTTAAAAGAATTGTCCACCTTTTGTGATGCCATTAAAAAAATTCCACTACGAGAAGACTTCGTAGAAGATTTAAAACAAAGCTTTAATAATGCCCTCGGAGATAAAATGGGCAATGTTCCGGTATTTCTGAGAAGTGACACCAACATGGAAGATCTCAAAGATTTTACCGGGGCAGGATTGAATTTAACGCTATTTAATGTCTTGGAAGAAGAAAAGATTTTGCAAGGTATTCGAGATGTTTGGGCTTCCCCTTACACCGAACGTAGTTATAAATGGCGACAAAAATATCTGCTCAATCCTGAGAATGTATATCCGTCCATTTTAATTATTCCAAGTGTAGATGTTGACTATTCTGGCGTACTGATCACCAAAGGAATTACCTCTGGCAAAGCCAATGATATGACCGTAGCTTTTAGTCGAGGAGCTGGTGGTGCGGTAGATGGACAGGCTGCTGAATCTTACTTATTGACAGCGGAAGGAGAAAATATTTTATTGAGTCCAGCTCGGGAACCTACTTTTCGAAGACTACCAACAAAGGGAGGTTCGGCCAATGAAGATGCTACTTTTGAAAACTATATTTTAAACGAGAGCAACTTAAAAGACTTACGAGACCTGACCCAAAAAGTCAATGAAATTTTACCCAATACCGAAGGAGTAGAATCTTCAGGTCCATTTGATATTGAGCTGGGATTTCAAAATAATAAAATGTGGTTGTTCCAAATTCGCCCTTTTGTAGAAAATAAAAATGCGAAAGCTTCAGCATATTTAGAATCTATTACACCTACTTTTTCTGAGGAAAAAGTAGTCGATACCTCAATCAAAGTCAAAAAAGCAAGCCAGAAAAAAGTAGCACCTTTAGAGGGAATAAAAAATTTACCGGAGGAAAATTTGAATGACATTATAAATGAAAAAGTTACCTCTTCAAATTGGCTATGGTATTCTCTTCTTGGGCTGGTTTTACTCGGTGGAGTAATTTTCTTTTTTGTCAATAAAAATAAAAATTAATGAAATATAACGTATTAATTATTTTGCTATGCCTATGTTTTGGATTAACTAGTTTTTATCCCTATGATGGATTTGAAAAAACCGGAATCAAAAGACTTAAAAGGTTAGAATTAATTGAAAAAGGAGAACTAGATGGGAAACCACTCATCAAAGGTGCCACTAAAACTTTGAGTGAAATTCGCTTAAATATGCCCACCGTAAATCGATATGATAAAGCGGCTCTCTTTGAAAAAGATCCAATTTTACAAAAAAGACTGGATGCTCTTTTTCCAAACCTGCATGAAAGCTACTCAATTGCGGTGATGGATATTACTGCTGGAAAACCTACTCGTTACGCTGCTCGAAAAGAGAATAGAGAGTTTCAACCTGGTAGTGTGGGTAAATTAGCCGTTGCCATTGGTTTATTTAATGAATTGAAAAAATTATATCCCTACTCATTTCAGCAGCGAGTTAATTTAATGAAAAATAGAACGGTTAAATCTGGACAATGGGGTGTTTTTGATGAGCATACTGTCCCATTTTACAATATAGAAACCCAAAAATTAGTTAAACGGCAAGTCGCTCCACCTGATATTTTTTCCCTCTATGAGTGGATAGATCATATGCTTTCCGTCAGCAATAACGGAGCAGCTTCCATTGTGTGGAGAGAAGCCATTTTGATGAATGTATTTGGTAAAGAGTACCCTACCCTAACTCAAGAACAGGCAGATGATTATTTCAAAAATACTCCTAAATCTGTTTTAATGGATAAGCAATTGGAAGTAGTCAATGAGCCTTTGCGAAAGTTAGGAATCGAAAATGAAGAATGGCGATTAGGTACGTTGTTTACTCGTGGAGCCTCAGGTATTATTCCAGGAAAAGGAGGAAGTACAGGCTCACCGCTTGGGCTGATGAAATTTTTAGTGGCACTAGAAAGAGGTGTGGTCGTAGATTATCTTTCTAGTTTAGAAATCAAACGATTAATGTATATGACTGACCGTCGAATTCGCTATGCAGCTAATAATATATTGAAAGATGCAGCCGTTTATTTCAAGTCAGGAAGCTTATACAGTTGCGACCAAAACATCTCTTCCGACTGTGGAAAGTACAAAGGAAATGTCAAAAATTTCATGAACTCCATTGCCATCATTGAACAACCTGATGGAACTACTTATTTAGTAGCATTGATGACCAATGTTTTAAGAAAAAATTCAAACTCAGACCATAATGCCTTGGCAGCCAAAGTGGATGCTTTGATTAAAGAGAATAAATAAAAGTTTAAGATGAGTAAATTTATTGGACATGTA
>CAYGRM010000304.1:0-8375 GCA_964352225.1 uncultured Saprospiraceae bacterium
CCGATATTTTAAATATAAAAATGGAAAATCCAGCACTTGCCAACTTCTCCGTTTTTGATATTTATGGAAAAAAGGTTTTTGAAAAAACAGAGGTGAATCAAAGTGAGATTCAATTACCCACATCAACTTTTCCACCAGGCGTTTATTTTTTAAAAATAGAAATGGAAGGGAAAGAGTTGGTGAAGAAATTTATAAAAATGTAGTGCTACTCCCAAGGTGTCTAAAAGTCATTTTGGGAGTAATTCAAATCTATTTTTTATACTTAATAATCAAAAATAACAATACTCCTACAAATCCAAAACCCATCCACCAAAACCAAATTTGATCCTCTGAGGAAATTGCCTCCATGTCCCCTACTGCCACCATTCCAGCCCAAAAATAAGGATGAGCCGTCAATGGATCAGCACTAGCCAGATATTGCAATTTAGCGTTTTTAAGGGCAACATCTTTGCGATTTCCTTTAGCTAGATTTTCATAAAAATGATCCATTAATTGACTGGTCGATTGATCATTGGCCATCCATAGACTCATCACCACACTTCGACATCCTGCATAAGAGAATGCTCGCCCAAGACTTATAACTCCCTCACCCTCAGCAAGTTGTCCAAAACCAGTATTACATGCACTCATAACCGTCAACTCGGCTGGCAGTTTCATATTATAGATTTCGTAGGCATTCAAATAACCATCTTCTAGCGTATCTTTTTGATTGGAAAAAAGAAATCCTGATTGCATGGGATATTTGTCATTGGCTAAAGCATGAGTGGCTAAATGTATGATTTTACTCTCTGGTGCAAATTGTTGAAAAAAGGCTTCAGAAGCTTCCTCGCCTGAAAAAACATTCCCAGCAAAGAATTCACTCGCATTCAAAATTTCAGCTTTCGTAAAGTTTAATTCAGCCAAATTCGCTCTAGCTGAAAGGTTACTCGACAGATTATTTTCAGCTAATAATTGATTACTAAAGGAAGGAGCAAAACCTACATAATCGTATTTGTAATTACGTTGTTGGAATTTATCTTTTTCTAAAATAGCCAAAGACCAAGCATACTGAAGATTATAGTCTCGAAGCAAATAAGAAAGTTGTCTAAAATCATTTTGATCTGATTTTTTTGCTAACATTTCAAAAGGAAGGTAATTTAAAACTCCATGTGGAATAATTATTAATTGAGTCTGCTTCGCTAACTCTTTTTCAATGGGCTCGATTAACTTTTGGTATAAAAAATTAAGTTGGGAGATATATTTTTCATTTTCATCAATTGCATTTTGTGTTGAATTTCCAACTTTATAATCTCGTAAATACTGAATTGATTTTTCTATTTTATTTGAAAATGGTTGAGCAAAACCATACAATTCACCCTGCGAAATCACAAACGTGTACAGCTTGTTATGATCATAAAAATATTCTATCAACGCAGTAGATTCATCAGCATATTCCTTCATGAAATTTGGAGAAATCTCATTGGGAACAGCATATTTTAATTCAAAGTAATCTGGATTAATTTTTTCCAAACTCGAAATCTGATTTTCATACTTTAATTTTAAATCAAATAATTGGTTTTGCAATTTGTCTTTTTCTGCTGAATTTAATTCAAATATTTTTTCAGTTAAATCTGTAATTTGAATTTCTAATTCATCCAAATCATTCAATACATTATCTGGAATACCTGCATTCTCTAAAGCAAAATTTTCATTCATATTTTGCCATAAAATACTTGCTTTACTTTTCTCTGAAAAATTTAAAGCTTTTAAAAGATAATTTGAATCATCAGTAAGATTATACAGTTGAAATGAAACTCTGACGGCTAATTGAAAAATTGGATTCACTCGTTCATTCAAATCTTTTCGAGAGGTTTCAGACTGATAGGATCGTCGCGTTTTCTCAATCAAATTAACCGCCAATTCTAATGTCTTCAAAGCATTATCCAAATCTTCTTTTTCCTTTTTTTTCAAAAATCGTTTCTCCAAAATTTCACTTTTGAATGCTAACAAATCCAAAAAATCAACTTCACTTTGCACTTTAGAAAGTGGTGGATTTTTTCCTTCATCATTTTGATATTTAAACCCTGGGGCAACATTTTCCATCCCCAAGCCAAGGTAAAAAAGTGCAGAGTCTAAGTCATTTTTTTCAAACCAAGCGCTCGCCATCCGATGATAAGTATTAGCGATTAATTCACTAGCCCGAAATTCATGATTTTCAAGTTTGACAATAGATGCTCGATAAAAATCTAAGGCTTTATCATATTGCTTCATGTCCTCGTAAACATGTCCAATATTTTGATAACCTCCGACCACATATGGATGAGTTAAGCTTAATCTTTTCTCCATAATTTTTAAACCCTTTTGGTAAAGGTCTAGAGCTTTTTGATGCTGTCCTAAGTCAGCATAAAAATTCCCTAATTCTCCATACGCTCCTCCCATTTCTGGATGAGCTAAACCAATTGCTTTTTCTTGTAGTTTTACCATTTTTTCTACATATAAAAGGCCTTCTTTAAACATTCCTTTCCCTGCATATGCTTTACCTATATTCGAATAATATTTAGGGACGCTAGGGTGAGTCTCTTTATAATTTAACAACTTGATTTCCAATGCTTTAAGTCCAAACTCAATAGATTTATCGTAGTCCCCAACCTTTCGATAAAAGTTACCCCAATTGCTATAAATTCTATTAAAATCTTTACTTGTTGGATCAGATGATATGGTGAAGATATCGAAGGCTTTTTGGTAGGATTTATCGGCATCTTTAAAGTTCGCCATTTTAGTTAAGCTGTTCCCAATACTCATATACATATTGCCCACAATGGAACTATTTTCTCCGAATAAAATGGTGTATAAATCAATAGCTTTTTCGTAGTAAATTTTTGAGTTACCGGGGTCATACATTTGCCGATAGGTATTGCCTAATTCCAAGTAAAAATCGGCAACAGGTTCGCTTTCTTCGCCATGTATTTTTTGAGCAAGTCCTAATCCTTTTTTTAATATTTCGATAGCGTTTCGATGATAGCGCAATCGCATTTCAGTTTTTCCTAAACGATAGTATGCTTTGACTACTTTCTCGTGTTCTTCCCCAAAAAGTCTTCTCCTAATTTCTAAGGATTTTTCAAAACCTACTTTTGCTTTTTTGTATTCACCATCATAATAAAAATCCTTTGCGGTGTAGTATAGACTATCTGAAATTTGTTCCTGAGTTTGAGCAAACAAAGATTTGGAGAAAAAAAATAACAATATATTTACGGATAAAAATATTTTTTTCATCGAAGTGATTTTGGAGTTTCTTTTTCTAAAATTAAACAATTATTTTGTTTTTTCAATTTAGGTATCGGATACCTTATAGGTATCCCATACCTGACCTTAATTATTAGAATCTATTTCAACTTCATTAATTCTTTTGACAAATTAGCAATTGATTTGGTCATATCATTAAAATCAAACGCTACTTTTAAGTCATGTTTCTTACCCAACCATTTCACTTGCAATTTTAATTTTACTGCTCCTCCACTCAAGGTTCCTAAACGTCCTTCGAACTCTGCTTTTTTGATATCGATCAATGCATCTGGCCCTTTTTCCAAAATCCATGCTGCGGCATTTCCTCCGAATCCTAATCCTTTCTCTGTTCCTTTCATCGCTAACTTTGCCGCTTGAACTGCTTTGAGTGACACCTCTTTTTTTCCAACCAAAAAAATCACTTGAGGGTCTTTGTTAGGATCACTATTTACCCATTTCAATCCATCCAAAACTAACTTCGCTGCTTTCAAACCACCCGTTGCAGTTAACTTGGCTGCCTCAATTCCTTTGATCCTAGTTTCCAAAACACCACGCTCCGGAAGTTCCCATGCTTTGGTTTTGGTAGCTGCTATTTTTTTCAATCGTTTGATTTCTTTACTCAATTTATTAACCTCTCTTTGAGCAGCATCTACTTTCTTTTTAGCAGCATTAAATGCTCCTCGATGCTTCGCTTGCTTCTGCTTAATTTCATTTCTTTTAGCATTGATTTTTTTCTCCCAATCTTTCACGTCCTGCTCTGCTTTTGCTAATCCTTGTTGTCCTTTTCGCAAACCATCAACTCCTCCCTTTGTAGTATTTTTCACAAAACCTGAAACATCTTTTTTGATAAAATCGAAGAAATCATTTTTCATTTTTACCTTCAAATACATGTCTCCCGCTTTTTGCACATCAGTCCCACGAGCAGCAATTTCTCCTTGAAAAAGCTTAAATATTTTCCCACCAACCATGAATTCAAAGCCATTTTCTTTCAAATGAATATCTGTGACCGCTTTTAATCCTAAAAGGCTTACTGCTCCATTTACGGCAAATTTTGGCGTTTTTTTCTTTCTCAAATCAATGATAAAACCTGGACGGCTCTTTCCATTGGCTCCTTCTAATTTGAAAATTTTGGCATCAATTCCATCGCAAGAAGCATTTGCAGAAATTCCATTGGTATAGTCAATATCTAATCCTCCCTCCGCTTTAAATCCTGCTACATTCATCTTACCTCCTGCTCTAAAACCGGCGTCATAATTTTTCTCTAAAACCTGAACTGAAGTTGGAGCAACTTCTAAACTAACGTCTTTGAAGTAAGTTCCTTGCAAGGCTTTTTTCATATCTTTTGGAATCTTCTTTCTGATTTTATCATCCATCACCATGTTGACAAAATCCCAAAGAACGAGTTTATTAAAACCTGCGGACAACATACACTTCGATGGATTTCGAGTATCAAAAGCTACGGCAGCATTTCCCTCAAATTTTCCGATTTTGATTTTCCCAGCCAAAGCTACGTTGGGTAAAATAGCGGGAGCAGTCGTAAAACTTGCACCCATCTGCATGCCAACATCACTCACTCTCAAACCTCTTGCGCCAAGTGGATCATGCCAGTCGCCGGTCATCATTGCCAAGAAGTTCATCGTCTGATCAGTCAGAACTAATTCGATTCCTCCTTTGAATTTTAGTAAATCTTTATCGACTTGCGTATCCATCATTCCTAATAATGAGATGGCAAAATTCTTAGGGGAAGGCTTCAATCTAAAAATTACGCCAGTCAATTTTGAGCTGTTTCCCAAAGCGATATCTGTATCCAAATTTGCATCTAAATTGATGTGATCCAACTTGCTCGTCAAAGGCGAGCTCACGATTAGATTTTTTACTCCAATCAAATGATCGACTTTCAGTTTGGTCAAATCTAACTTGGCCACCATGCTACAACCTTTTTTAATGGCAGTTGACATTTGTGCCATGCTTGGAATTTTTGAAGTTTCTTTTTTTGATTTTTCTTCTGAAGAAATGACGATTTTTTGACCACTTAAATCAATCGCATCAAGTGCGGTTAAGCCTTTGTGAATTTTTGATATTTTAAAATTCTTAGGTGGAGTGATGGTTACTAAATAGGACGTTTCTTTTTTTCTTTTGACTTTTTTCTGTTGTAACCAAATGTCCACATTTCCAAAATTTGAAGAGGAAGCAATCGTCATCCAATCTTGATAAGGCGCAACAGTTATTGTCGCTTCATGCAAATTTAGATTAATTAAATTATCAGGAATGTCGAACCCTTTGATACTCTTTTTTCCAACCAAAGATTGAAGGGTACCGTTGAATTCTAGTTTTTCAGTTTGAGCGATCAATTGCAATTCCTCTTTTTGGCTCGTTAATTTTGCACTCATATCAAGAGTCTTTCCAGCGACCTTTGTCATACCGGTGAGGGTGCTAAAAGTTTTGCGTTTTGCATTATCATTTGGGTAATCAATTTGAAAATCAACCTTAATTTGTTCTAATTCAATATTGGCAGTCGAAAAAATTTCCCAACTTTTTAAAGCATTAAAGATCAAATTGAATTGCTTAACTTTTTTCTCTGTCTTATCACTACCTACTTTTTCTTCTTTAGAAAAATGGAAACTAAATTTCTCTAGGTAAACCGTTTTTCGAATCGCATCTGGAATAAAATTTTCTAATTTTTGCCCAGCCAGTTTTGCTAATGCACCATTAGAAACCGACATCTTAGCATTAGAAGGCATCGTCGCTTCAAAGTATCCGATTGAGTTATCACTATCATAACTAACCGTAAATCCTACTCCCGATTTTTTGAAAAAAGTTCCTATTCCGTTGATCTTCTTTTCAGAGGTAGTCACGTTCAATTTTTCGAAGGAAAAGTTTTCACTACCAATAGTATTATTGAGCTGTACTCGTAGGGTTTCCTCCCAATCTAAATCTACCTTAGTGGCAAATGTAGTTTGTAAAAATAGGAGGCAAATTGCTGTTGAAATTAATTGGATTGCTTTCATGATATGGAAATTTATGTTTGTTATCAATTGGATATTCTAGTTCCATATATCATGAGGGAGGGAAAGGTTACCCTATTTATAAAAATAAAAAAACAAAATAAAAAACCCTAACCTGTTGATTTTCAACAAATTAGGGTTCTTCATTTTTTATAAAAACGATCTACAAATCAAACGGTCCGATCACCTCATTAGGATTATTACCATTAATATTTCCATAAACAATATATTTTGTACCTGCTTTATTGAAGTGAATATAAAAATGGTCATTACCTTGTTTGAAGCCAATAGATGCACCTACATCTGGAATTTTTGCAGTAATACTACCATCAACGCCCCAATCTTGTAAATCATGAACTGAAGTGAAATTTTCAGTATTAATCGCTCCGAAATGAGAATACCATCGTACATATTTATTACTTCCTTGCTTACTAAATTGATAATTATTATCTCCGCCTGGATTTAATCCATCAAAAGGATTAAAATCTATTGGAACAGGAGCAGCATACCCTATTGCTCCTATCCCAGTTAAGTTAAATGGACTAGTTCCACCAGCATAACTTGTAATATTTTGGACAGGGCCCCATCCACCATTGTCATAAACCGAAAACTTAATTCCATCTAAATCAAAAGCAATTAATCGGTCAGCGTTGGTCTCTTTATAATCCATACATGCAGCCCCAATTCCATCCAAAGGAACATTCCCCAACAAATCTGAGATAGGAAATGGCCCCGTCAAAGTGCCATCAGTACTTCGCATATATTGGTCACCATCTTGATTGATGAGGATAAATTTATCAGAACCATATGATTGGCAGTAAGCAGCACCAACTGGTCCAATTGCGGAGAGTACGTTTCCTGTCCAATGTGCAACAATAGGAAGTGCTCCGTTAACTCCTGTGATGACACAATTTTCTACCTCGTACTCTGTTGCTAACTGCGTCGCAACTTGTTGGTTATTCGCTACGCTTCTGACCACGTAGGAAAGTGGTTTGCCCGAACCAATGTGAGCAGTCTCCGCCAAGATGTCGACCAAATCTTCCATATTGGAAACTCCAACTGCTTGAAGTGTACCCGAGGCTTCCCCTCCATAAGCAAACACACTATAAGTAACATTGTCCAAAGAGCTAAAATTATTGACGTTGATATCAGCTTGAGCGGTAGTTGTTAATCCTTCAAAAGAAGCGCTAACTGCTGCATCTAATTCATGTTCGGAAGAGGTAGATTCAATAAGCATATAAAATACCCGCCCATAAGTTACATCTGAAATATAGGTCGCAGGATTACCTTCATGTACATATTCTTTTAAATCTTCGGGCGTAACACTTGGCGCAAAAAGATTTTCTCTGGAAGTCGGAATGTCATAACTCATGGTATAAAAACTTTGCGTCAGATTTACCATAAAAGTACTTTTGCTCACATCCGAAGTATAATTTAGCTTACTTTCCAAATCTATAAAAGTAGTACTGACATCTACTCCCAACTCTAAAGCAAATTGTTCTCTACTTTGGATATTACTAATTTTGACGTTAAAATTGGAAGGGATAATTCCAGTACTCCCTGCAATAATATTATTGATGGCATCGGTGACACTTCCTTTAGCGATGACATCCACCTCAAATGAAGATTGAATATTTCCATCCAAAATATCAGTTGAGATAGTGCCACTTCCACGCTCCAATGCAATGAGTTCAGGGTTTCCATTTCCCAAAGATTTACCTTGCAACATCGCCCCTGGATAGATCACTCCTGCATTGGGTGAAAAAAGTGGAAAGCCTTCGTCACTAGATCCTGATGCTGCAGAAATATCATATTTCTTAGTTGTACAAGTCCATTCGGTATTGTCGATGAGTACATCTTCTTGGCTTAATATTTCGGAAGTTTCGCTAATTGTAGGTGCTGCGAAATTTCCAGCGGCATTAAAAACTGCGGTGAAAGTACCATCATCTGGAGTTGGATTTAAGTCATTATCTTTTTTACAACTGACGGTGAAAATTAGTAAGAGTATTGTTATGGATAGGAATTTAAATGCAATTTTTTTCATGATAATTTATTTTTAAGCTTTTTTGAATGAATCTTTGTTAAATCAAAATCATATATCATGAAGAA
>CAYGRM010000305.1:0-8327 GCA_964352225.1 uncultured Saprospiraceae bacterium
TAAATGCATTGTTATTATTTTTTTAGAAAAAAAATAATAACTCAGGCAACCTTTTTTTTATTCCAGACACCAATAGGTTGTATTTAGTTTTTTACTTAAGACTTTTAAATAAAATTAGCTATCGAAAAAGCCTAGTACATTTTTTTTAAACCAATTTTTCCATCATTAAAAATCAATTGACAAATGAAGAATTTATTATTTCTATTGACAGCAGTTCTTGGACTTAGTTTTTTAGCAACATCATGTAATAAAGAAGCAAGTGTTTCTGAAGACATGGAATTAATCGAGCAGATCGTAGAGTCTGAAAATAGATCAACCATTGAACCAAGTGAATTACCAAATGTAGCAAAAACAACTATTGATGAACAATACTTTGAAACATATATTGAATCAGCGGTTGTTGCAGGAGGGTTAGGTTATGAAGTCGAACTAGGAAATGGAGAAACCATTTACTTCAGCGAACGAGGCGAAGTTTTAGTAAGCCGAAGAGGATTTCGTCACGGGCATGGACCTTGTGGAATGGGACATCGGGGAACACGTGTTGATTTAGCGGATTTGCCAACTAGTATCACAGATTACATCGCTGCAAACTACCCAGATGCAGAAACTAAAAGAGCAAAGACCAATGACCACAACGGAAATTATTTTGTTTTGATAAAAACGGATGATGGGAGAGTAGTTTTGAAATTTGATGCAGATGGAAATTTTATTGAAGAAGTATCTTGCATTCACCATGGCTGTGGAGGTATTACGCAAATAGATATTGCTGACCTACCTACGACAATTACAGATTATATTACTGCAAATTATCCTGATGCGGACATACAAAAAGCAGGGCAAAAAACAAATTCTGGAAACTACGGCGTTGTATTAAATGTAGATGGAAATCGAGTGATCGTAGTTTTTGATGAAGATGGAAATTTCTTATTCGAAAGAAGTTAGAAAAGTTAGTGATGAACTATAAGTGATAAGTGATGAGTTTTTTTAGAGTTTACAGGACTCATAATTTATCACTTATACTTCATCACTCTAAAGATAATACATTAGGTTTTTTCATAGCATAGGTAGGAGTGTTTGAGCGTGCTCCTACCTTTTTTTATTTCCAAAAATCATCTAACTATTTTAAAATCATCAAAGGACTTTGTTTCCATTTCTAAAATTATAACATTATCCACACGTGAGTGCTCAGAGCCTAGATAGCACCATTTTATAAAATCTTCCAAAGCATTTTCTTCGCCTTCCGCTTCGATGTAAACAGCTCCATTGGGTAAGTTTTTTACGATACCTTTTACATTTAATTCATTTGCTTTTCGTTGGGTACTTGCTCGAAACCAGACGCCTTGCACTTTTCCACTAACTTGAATTTGAACACACTTCATGATTGTTTTTTTTAAAAATAAAAAACGCTATCCGAAATTGAATAGCGTTTTTCAAATGAGTAATTTGATTTTGAAAGATTTTAGAATCGAAAGTTCCCCTATCAAACTTCTTTCCTTAAAACCTCCAATGGTGGCTTATTCAATACCTCTCGACTATTCAATAATCCAATCAAAACCGTTAACCCAGTAATACTCAAAAATAACCAAAGTGGTGGTAGCAAATTAGGGGTAAATGGAATATCGAAACTAAAAGTCGCTAACAAATAACTTCCTACAAAGGCTAACCCAATTCCCGTCAAAGCTGCTAAAGCTCCTAACATAAAATATTCTAAGGCATTGATCATCAATATTTGACGACTCTTAGCACCTAAAGTTCGAAGTAAAACACTTTCCTGAATTCGTTGGTATTTACTCAAAACAACCGAACTAATCAAAACCAATAGTCCAGTTAAAATACTAAACAATGCCATAAATCGAATTACGAAAGAAACTTTTCCAATAATTTCATCCACCGCTTTTAGCACTTGGGAGAAGTCTCCAGCTAGAACACTAGGATATCTTTTGACCAATTCTTTTTGAAATTTAGCAGACTGTTGAGGGCTATCAGCTCGAGAAAGTAAAAAGTAAAATTGAGGTGCTCTCTCCAAAACACCACTTGGAAATAAAACGAAGAATCTAGCTTGTGTGTTAGCCAAATCCATTCTTTTCCGAATACTTCCCACGTAGGTTTCGATCAATGCGCCTTGCACATTCCAAACTATTTTAGTTCCTATTTTTGCATTAGACCCTTCCGCCAATCGTTCAGAAATAGAAATAAAAATAGAATCACTTTTAGGCTGGTCGCCATGCCAAGTTCCTTCGATGACCTCTTCATTTTCATTTAATGTATCTCGGTAACTTACTCTATATTCACGGCGAAATATCCAACGACTGATGTCGCTAGTTGTATCTTTCATTCGTTCAGCTTTGCTGAGGTCATCAATAGATTCTAATCGCATGGTGACGATTGGGATATTTTGTAATACCGGAAGATCATATTCTTTTGCTAAGTTGGCAATAGCATCTTTGTCTTTACTTTGGATATTGTAAACCAACATATTTGGCTGATCGTTTCCACTTGTAATATCCAATCTTTGCAACAAAAGATCTTGCGTAAAAAATAAAATAGAAATAAACGTAGTCCCCAAACCAATCGAAACAATCAACGTTAACGTTTGATTATTTGGACGATATAAATTAGCGATACTTTGTCGCCAAACAAAACTCCAATTTGTTGGGAAAAATTTTCGAACGGTCCAGACAGCTAATTTTGCAATTCCTGCTAACAATAAAAATCCAAATCCAATTCCGATAGGAAAGAAAATAGCTTCTTGCCCACCACCAGTTTGGAAGTAAGTAAAACCAGCAATGAAAACAAAAATCAAAGCATACACCATCCATCGTAATGGGTCAATTCCGGCTGTGTCATCTTCGTAAGATGCCCGTAAACTTCGCAATGGAGAAATTCTTCGAATACTCAATAAAGGTAATAAGGCAAATAAAACGGCAATACTCAAACCAGTTAAAACACCTTGTCCAATTGCCGTAGCAGAAACATTTGAGCTAATACTTTCTAGCGGTAAAAAATCTTTTAAAACTGCTGGTAGCAAAACTTGAATTCCACTTCCCAACAATGCGCCGATCAGGGAACCGATAAATCCCATGGCTACGATTTGTAATAAATAAATTAAAAATGCTTGTCGACCGCTCGCTCCCAAACATCGCAAAATTGAAACCGTTGAAATTTTATCTTTCACATAAATATGTACCGCACTCGCCACTCCAATGCAACCCAATAACAAAGCAATAAACCCAACTAAATTCAAAAAGATATTTACCGTATCGAATGCTTCGCTGATATTTTCTTTTCTACTCGCAACAGATTCTGATCTTGCACTCGCCACCCTTAAGCGAGGTGTCAACTCTTCTCGAAATGATTCGATGTCAAAGTTTTTATCAAATAAAAAATAAGTTTGATAGTCAACTCGACTTCCTATTTGAATCAATTGAGTTGCCTCAATATAATCCATTGGGATAAAAATCGAAGGGGTGACAGAGGAGGTTATTCCAGCCGAACCAGGTGCGCTATTTAATTGTCCAGCTATTTCAAAAGTCACTTCACCTACTTTGATGGAATCTCCAACGGACATATTGAACTGTAAAAGCATGGCTTTATCGACCAATGCTTTTTGTCCATTTTTAAAATCTTGAGCCGCTTCGACGGGTGTGGTATTTAATTTTCCATAAAAAGGAAAATCACCTTCCAAACCATTGATCATTGACAATCGGGTATCTCCTGTTTTAGGGAAAGAGGCCATCGAAACAAATTGAAGCATGGTGGATTGCTCCAAACTTTTTTCTTCCAATTCGATAGAAAGAGAATCAGGAAGTTGTTGATTGCTTTCTATTTTTAGATCAGCTCCGAGCAAAGTTTGCGCCTGTGCATCAATATCAGCTTGAAGATTTTCACTAAAAGAATTGATCGCTACCAAAGCAGCAATTCCAATCACGATTGATGAAATAAAAAGAAGTAGTCGAGAACGATTGCGACGACTATCTCGCCACGCCATTTTGACTAACCATGAAAAAGAAGGTTTGGACATATTTTTTTATTGACTGAATATTCGAATGATTATGGTTATTTTTGCCACAGACTTACGCTGATTTTTTATGACTTTTCACAGACTCTTTTTTAATAAAATAATAGAAGAGTCAGAGTCAGTCATAAACAAAAGTCATAAAAAGTCTGTGGCAAAAATTACACTCCAATTTAAACATCAAAAATATGAATCGGTTCTCGGTTACCATCATTTTGTTAGGTCTTTTTCTACCAAACCTTTTTTCTCAAAGATTAAATGATGCGATTAAAGCATTTGCCAATGACGCTGATTTCAAATATGGAGGAATTAGCGTAAGTGTGGTTGATGTGAAGAGTGGAAAATTGGTGGAGGGGTATAATGCAAATATGGGATTGATACCTGCATCTTCCCTCAAAGTAATTACGACAGCAGCGGCACTTCATTATTTGGGCGATAATTATCGTTTCAAAACTGAACTGCAATATGATGGAGAAATAGATGGTGAAGGAACCTTGAATGGTAATCTCTTCATCAAAGGATTTGGTGATCCAACTTTAGGATCACATCAATTTGAACAAGCAGAGGAATTGGATGTAGTGATGCAAAAATTTGTTGCAGCAATAAAAGCGACTGGCATCAAAAAAATCAATGGATATATTATAGGTGATGCTTCGTTTTTTGCATCAGAGGTAGTTGGTGGAAAATGGTTGTGGGAAGATTTAGGAAATTATTATGGAGCTGGAATGCATGGATTGAACATTCAAGAGAATTTATATTTTATTGATTTTCAGCAAGTAGGAAAAGTAGGGGAGACGCCTCCGATTGTTGCAACTCGACCTTTAATTCCAAATTTATTATTGCTCAATGAAGTGAAATCTGATGTCAAAGGTAGTGGCGATAATGCTTTTATTTTTGGGGCACCTTACGCTTACACTCGATATGTGCGAGGAACGATTCCAGTAGGAAATAAAAAGTTTACGATTAAAGGCTCGATACCTGATCCTCCGTTTTTTGCGGCACATTACCTAGCTGATTTTTTGGAAAAAAGTGGAATCGAAACTTCTAAATTAACCGCGTCTTATTTTGATTTAAAAAGAGAAAATAAAATTTCGGATTTAAAGAGAAATGTTTTTTATACTTATCAATCTCCAATGTTAAGAGACATTGTGGAAAAGACCAATATGAAAAGTGTCAATTTATATTGCGAAGCGATGCTCAGAATGATTGGGAAAGAAGTAAATGGCAAAGGAACGCCCGAGGCAGGGTTGGAAGCAGTTTATGATTTTTTAGAAAAAAAAGGAATGAACACGGATGGCTTCTTTTTGTTAGATGGAAGTGGATTGTCTCCGATGAATTCTGCTACAACTTTTCAGATGGCGAGTGCGATTCGGATTTTTATAAATGATGATAAAATATCGGATTCCTTTAAAAACTCTTTGCCAGTTTCAGCCAAATCAGGTTCAATGAGGTATATGTTAAAAGGAACTTCGGCTGCGGGAAAAGTGTTTGCCAAAAGTGGTGGGATGGAACGGGTGAGATCGTACACCGGTTTTATCAAAACTAAAAAAGGGAAGTTGGTTAGTTTTTCGATGATTGCGAATAATTTTACCTGCAAGAGTGCTGAGGTGCGGAAGAAGATGGAGAAGTTGATGTTGGCAATATATGAAAATGAGTAGCGAGTAGCACCGCGACCAACCTCACTCCTGACTCCTAATTTTTTAACAAAAAAATAATTCTCTAATTCTGCAACAACACTTAACGTTTTTTACCTTTACGAAAACAAAATTTGAATGAAATTAATCTATAGTCTTTTATTAGCTTTTATCCTGATTTTGACATCATGCGATGGTGAAGGTTTCAAAAGTGGTGGAGATACTAAACTTCCCATACCTCATAATTATGATCCAAATTCAGATGGCTTTTCAGAATTAGATGATGCCATCAAAAAGAATGAAAATCCAGATCGTAACAATTGGCAAAAACCAAGAAAAGTAATTGAAAGGTTAGGGAATTTGACCGATAAAGTAGTTGCGGATATTGGAGCAGGTTCAGGGTATTTTTCCTTCCAAATATTACCAAATGCAGGGAAAGTGATAGCCATTGATATTGACCCTAATGCTTTAGCGCAAATTGATACGCTGGCTAAGAAACTTCCTGCGGAATTGCAACCTAAATTAGAGACTCGGCTAGTGGGATTTAATGATCCGAACCTTGGAGATGAAGAAGTCGATATTGTTTTTTTATCCAATACTTATTCCTATATCGAAAATAAAGTTGATTATTTGAAGATAGTTTATAAAGGTCTCAAGCCTAAAGGTCGAATTTATATTGTTGATTTTAAAATGAAAATTTTACCGCAGATTTTTCCAAAAGCAGAAGAGCGAGTCCCCCTTTTTGAAGTTGAACGACATTTGCAGGAAGCAGGTTTTAAGCATATTTTTTCGGATGATAAAACACTTGATTATCAATATATTGTGATTGCTGAAAAGTAGTAGGTCGCTTTAACTGCCAGCTACAAAAAAAAAGGTGAATTACTTAATTGTAATTCACCTTTCGCATTTATAGTTGATATGTTTAAAATGATTAGCTAATCATTTCTTTTACATTTTTTAAAATCAACTTCTCTCGTTCAGGTCCAGTCGAAATCATCGTCACCGGAACTTCCAAGTCTTTTTCCAAACTGAGAATATAATCTTTGGCAGTTGCTGGCAAATCTTCAAACTCTGTGATCCCATCCAATGATTGTTGCCATCCAGGATGACTTTGGTAAAGCGGCACTACCTTAATATTATTGATATCGTAAGGCAATTGATCATGTACCCCACCATTGTATTGATATTGATTACAAGCCTGAATAGATTCGAAATTATTTAAGACATCAATTTTTGTAACTACTAATTGAGTCACGCCATTGAGCATAATTGTATATTTCAATTGAGGTAAATCAATCCAACCACAGCGTCTAGGTCGGCCAGTTGTTGCGCCAAATTCACCACCTTCAGATCTAAGAAATTCACCAATTTTATTTTCTTGTTCGGTAGGAAATGGACCACTTCCTACTCGCGTACAATATGCTTTAGTAATTCCAATGACTTCTCCAATTCGGGAAGGGGCGATTCCTAAACCATTACAAACGCCTGCTGAAATCGTATTGGAAGAGGTTACAAATGGGTACGTTCCAAAATCAATATCCAACATAGACCCCTGAGCACCTTCTGCTAAAATTTTCTTTCCATCTTTCAATGCTTGATTGATGTAGTATTCGCCATCCACATGTTTGAGTGATTTTAAAGTTTCCAAACACTCAAACCATTTTATCTCTTCTGCTTCCAAATCAAAATCAACATCAGGATACATTTTAACTAATTTCAAATGTTTTTTGCGCAGAGCTTTGTATCGTTCTTTGAAATTATCCAAATGAATATCACCCACTCGAATTCCATTTCGACCAGTTTTATCCATATAAGTTGGACCGATACCTTTTAAGGTAGAACCAATTTTTCCTTTTCCTTTCGATGCTTCAGAGGCAGCATCCATCAAGCGGTGAGTTGGTAAAATTAAATGCGCTTTGCGAGCAACGAGTAATCGATCTTTATAATCCACATTGGCCTCTTCCAATTTTTGGATTTCTTTTTTCAAAGTGATCGGATCAATAACCACTCCATTGCCAATGACATTGAGTAAGTTATCTCTGAAAATTCCAGAGGGAATAGTATGCAATACGAATTTTTTTCCGTCAAATTTCAAAGTATGTCCTGCATTTGGACCACCTTGGAATCGAGCAACGATATCGTAATTATTAGCCAGGTAATCTACAATTTTACCTTTGCCTTCGTCACCCCATTGGAGACCTAAAAGTACATCAACTTTCATAATTAAGTTATTTGATCAAAAACCAAAAACCTAACAAGCTCCATTGCCTGTTAGGTTTTTAATTATTGAGGAATAATTAAAGTCAAAGATACAAACTTTCTTAGTTAGGAGGAATCTTTTACAATTATTTGATAAGAATGTGGAAAAGTTTTTTGTGGTAGCTGGTCGCTTTAGCTGCCAGCCAAAAAGGCGCGAAGCGACTTTTTGTAAAACCA
Source organism: uncultured Saprospiraceae bacterium (assembly GCA_964352225.1). Taxonomy (GTDB): domain Bacteria; phylum Bacteroidota; class Bacteroidia; order Chitinophagales; family Saprospiraceae; genus CAJQQY01. Next base: position 8,086 of record CAYGRM010000305.1, read on the forward strand.
AAAAAGGTAAATCCTCCAAAGAGAACTTACCTTTTTTAAAATCAATAATTCTTATTTTAACTTTCCAAATTTTTCATCGCTTCATCAACAGAAGAGGATAATTGGAAAAATGATTTAAGTTTTGTCACTTCAAGTAGTTTGATAATATTCTCTGAAGCATTCGCTACTGCGAAATTACCTCCTGAATTTTGCGATTTTTTCATCATGAAAATCAAAAAATTCAAACCTACACTATTCATAAT
>CAYGRM010000306.1:0-8326 GCA_964352225.1 uncultured Saprospiraceae bacterium
AATCAAAACTCAGATCAAAAAAATTCTCAACAAAATCAACCTACTAAAAAAGTAGACAATCAAAAGGCTAAATCTAGCCCTCAAAAAAAAAAGAAACAATCTGATAAAAAAGAAGTGAAACCAAACTCAACTACAGCTGCCAAAAATTAGGTTAAAAAAAGTTAGAACGAAAGGAAAATATAACTCTTAAATACTCTGTAACACAATGAATAATAATTGATTTAATCAGCTCTTCTACTAATTTGTTTTTCGATTAAAACGAAAACCATTTCATTCTTGGGATGTTTTAGAACTAACCAAATCAAATTAATTATGGAATCTCGAGAGATTAAAGAGGTACTCCAAAACTGGCAAAAAATTGTCAAAGAATACCAAATTCCTAATACCAAAAAGGCAGTTTTACAAGTTTTTACTTCGTTTTTGCCTTTTTTCGCATTATGGGCTTTGATGTATTGGAGTTTAGGAATTTCATATTGGTTGACCCTAGCACTAGGAGTTTTAAATGCTTTTTTCTTAGTTCGAATCTTTATTATTCAACATGACTGTGGACATCATTCTTTTTTAAAATCCCGAAAATGGAATAATGCGCTCGGATTTATTTGCAGCTTTTTCTCACTTATCCCTTATAAATATTGGTCTAGATCTCATAATTTTCATCACGCTCATAATGGCATGTTGGAATTCAGAGATATTGGTGATGTCGATTTGTTGACCGTCAAAGAATACGAAGCATTGCCTAAATGGAAACAATTCAAATATCGAATTTATCGATCTCCAATCGTGATGTTTGTGATTGGTCCATTATATTATTTATTGATCCATAATCGGTTTCCATTCATCAATATAAAAGGTTGGAAAAAAGTACGACAGTCTTTGATTTGGAGCAATTTATTTTTGGTTTTATTTTATATTTCGCTTGGATTTATATTTGGTTGGAAAAATTTCTTATTGGTTCAAGCGCCGATAATTTTCTTTTTCGCCATCATTGCTATTTGGTTTTTTTATGTTCAACATCAACATGAAGCCTCTTACAAACAATGGAAAGAAAATTGGGAATATTTACTTTCAGCTATTAGAGGAAGTACTTATTATAAATTACCCAAGCCGATGATGTGGTTGACTGGAAATATTGGTCTTCATCATATTCATCATTTGAGTTCATTAATTCCCAATTACAATTTAGAAAAGTGTAATCGAGATCATCCGATTTTTCAAAAATATGTAACTGTACTTTCTTTTAGAAAAAGCTTGGAATGTATTTTTCATAAACTTTGGGATGAGGAGACTCAGCGGATGATTTCATTTTCGGAGTATAAAAAACGATCTGTAAAACTTGCTTAAGTTTTTTCCCAAAAAAAAACCTCAATCGAATATTCGATTGAGGTTTTTTTGTCTTGTTTAATTTTAGAAATATCTTTTTAGAATAATTTTTTATAATAAGTATAAGATACCAGGACTAAAATAATTGCCACAAGTGCTCCTGGAAATTCTCCATCACTAATCATGAAGTGAGCAAAAAATGCCAAAACTGCATTGAAGGAAAAACCTGCATAAGCCCATTCCGTTAACGTTTTTGAAAGCTTTGTCCAGATCGCAATTAAGCCCAATATTTTAGCCATAGCTAATGGATAGATAACATAAGTTGGATATCCTAATTTCTCAAAGGCAATACTTATCTCTCCATGATTAAAAATATACATCCCTGCTGACATCATCATCATTACAGTAAATAGACCTGTGATTGCCCAGTAAATAATCTTTTGACTTTTCATTTATTTTGATTTAATTTTTTAAAAAAAATGGTAATCGAGACTATTCTCTCCATTGCCTCAATCATCATGCAAACATAGAAAGATTAAGGACGCAAGGCGTTAATATAGATTAAGAAAATTAAGATATTATGCGGATCAAGAGTTCAATATGTTTATTATCTACACTTTTCTAAATCGTGTTTTTTTTATATCACTATTTTAAAGTGGGACAAAAAAATCCCTCAACCGAAAACTCGCTTGAGGGATTTTATTTTTATAAAAAGAGAAAATTGAATATTATCGAATCAAGGTCACTTCACCTGATTTGGTTATTCTTTCATTTAAGTCTCCAACTTCACAACCTATTGTCATTACCCAAACGTAAACATCCATAGGTGCAGGTTTATCTCCATCCATTCCATCCCAAGGCTCACCTGTTTCTGAGGAGTAAACTGGGTTCCCCCATCTATTGTAGACTTTAATTTCAAAAACTTCTTCAATTCTTTCCTCGGTAACCGCACTAAAGGTATCATTCAACCCATCTCCATCAGGAGTAAAAGCATTTGGAATTAAAACAGATTCTGGATCACAAGGCAAGTTAACTGTTAGAGTAAAACTCAACGTTACAGAACAGCCTTCCTCATCTGTTACGGTGAATGAATAGGTAGTAGATTGTTGTAAGGGTAAAGCCGATGGGCTTTCACAATTAATACAACTTAATCCATTCAGTCCTGTTGCCGTTGGGGCAGACCAAACTATACTTTCAATTGGATTTGATGAAACAATCAATAAATCTGGAACTTGGAAAGAATCTGGATAATCAATCGTTGCATCTCCAGGGAAATTAGCTACTTGTATTCCAAATGGATCTTCTACTTCACCTGATAAATTATCGTAAGTACAATCCCCAATTTGAACAACAATGTCGTAAACTCCCGCTGAAAGACCGGTGAAGATTGGAGACGTTTGAAAAGCGCCACCATCTAAACTAAACGTCCAGTCTGGTTGAGTATCAAGAATTTCTAATACTCCATCATTACCTCCAATACAAGTAGGAGCAATAAAATCTGTACTAATAGAAAATGAATTATCCTCTACCACCTCTACACTTCCAGTCGAAGTACAGTTATTATTATCCGTAACGGTAACAGTATAAATTCCGGCTGGTAAATTAGTGACCACAGGTAAAGTGGTTGAATTTGCATCACTCCATTGATATGAAGTTCCATTTACTGGATTAACAAAAACGGATACAGACCCTTCACTTCCTCCAGGACAAGTAGGTGTAGATTGAAAACTTAATGTTGCTGCAGGATAATTATTCAAAGTCACCGAACTAGTAGAATCACATCCTAAAATTGAAGTAAACGTTTCAGTATAAGTCATTGGCGCTGTCACCATATTTCCGTGAATCATCACCGACTCTCCAACACATACTAAGGTATCATCAGAGGTTGAAATCGAGGTAAAGCTCAACAATACTGTATCCACACTATAACAACCTGTCAATGAATTACTCGCGGTCACGATATACTGCATTTCCTCATCTGGATTAATAACATTTACCGTTTGGCAAGTATCACAATCCAAGAAATCATTTGGAAGCCATTTGAATGTGTCAAAATTACCAACAACTGTAAAAGAGGTATCCTGTGTTGGACAAACGATTGCATTTTCGGGCATCGTCATATTCACCGTATTTGGATCAACAATAATATCAACCATATCTGTCTGAACTCCACCACATGAATCAATTACCGTAACTGTATAAGTTCCTCCATCCCAAACGGTAAAAGTAGAATCCGTTGTTCCATCTTGCCATTCATAACTAACAAAGTGTGAACTTGCATTTAACTCTAAAGAAGAATTATCGCAGATTGTAATTGAACCTCCTAAGTCTAATTCGTAAGGCTCCGGTACTTCCGTAAATTGAGTAATGTTATTAGAATAATCACATTCGCCAATATTAGTAACTGGAAAATCTGAATTCAGATTATAAGGTAAGGCTGTTGAGTTATCATCATTCACCACGACGAAAATAGGATCATCATATTGTGCAGGAATGGTATACTCCACAAAAGTACAACTGTCAATAGGTACAGTCACACCTAGCGTTTCTGTAGCTAAACCACTTGTTGGCCCTGTGGTTGGATTACTAGTATAAAATGTAATTGGAGTCGTATAAGACAAAACATTATCACCTGTATTACACACTTCCAAAGTAACCACCAATTCATTTAATGCACATTGAACATCGACACTATTGATCGAGGCGTCTGCTCCTAATTGTTGTCCATGCTGAGCTAAGAAATTATTTAAAACGATATCATTCCCTACGATGTGATGTTGTTGTTGAACGATTGGAATAGTCAAATCATCTTTAATATTTACATTGAAGTAAGCATTTTGATTCCAAACTTGTCGAGTGGTTTGCCAAGGGAAAGTACTTGAAGTATAAGCTCGAAGGAAACCAATTTGATTGCCAACATCAGCCTGTGAAGCAGCTCCAGTTACTAATAACTCAGTTATTCCATCTCCATCAACATCGACGATTGCTGGTGATTCAGCTACGGAAATTGAAAAAATCGGAGTTGAGTACATAATGCTACCATTAGTTCCATCCAAAATCATCATCTCCTCTCTTCCCTTTGATACCACCTCAAAATCACCGTCTCCGTCAAAGTCGAAACATATAGGACTTGTATGACCATTTTCTATTGAGGGAATTGACCACTTTAAAGTAAAATCATTCTCCAACGCCACAACTTCTGTCAAAGTTTTGAAAACAATTTCCAACTGACCATCTCCATCAATATCTGCAATCGTTGAAGGCATTGCGTAATCACTTGGAGTAAACTGACCAATGATTGAATTGGTTTGTAGATCCCATCCATAAATCAAAGGAGGTAATCCTCCACCGGTTGGATCATAGACAGAAACTACTCCATCCAGATCTCCATCTTTATCAATATCTGCTATGGATACAATTCCGTTATCCATATTGGCTTCCATTACTTGGGTAACTAATCCACTAGAAATATTAACACTATAAACTCTTTTTCCCATTACCAATTCTAATCCCTCACAATTCGGACAAGCCGAATCATCCAAAACATCTACTGCAACTGATAATACAGCATCTGATGTTGTAATTGGAATTATTGCAAGAATAGTCAAATCTGCTGCATTAAAAATAGTATTATTAGCATAAACCTCAACCGAGCCATCTCCATCAAAATCCGCTAACCCAACAGTCTCACGCCAACCATTAGAGGAACCTAGTAAAGTTTGCGTAGCAGTAGAAGTCCCATCATGCTCAAATCTAATAATCGAAGAACCATTATAATAGAAAATTTCACCTGTTCCATCTTTATCTACATCTGCTACAGCGAGAGAATTATGATTATTCAAACCTGATACTGGTATTTGTAATTCTTCTTCTCCAGTCAAGCCATTTAGAATAATAATTCTATTTGTCGTAAAATATTCATCTGCAACTATTACTTCAGGGATACCATCTCCATCTATATCAGCAGTCACAGGAGTTGCACTATCCGAAATATTCACATTACTTTGCCATTTCACTTGAGCTTGAACAACATTCTCAATATTAGTAAATTCACAATCATCCGCACATTCATTATAGAAGGCTAAATCACAACCATCTTGACCACAACATTCTGGATCAAAGCAATCAATCAATCCATCGCCATCATCATCAATTCCGTTATTGCAAATTTCTCCACAAATCGTTTCACTCACTTTTAAGGAATCAACAAACTCACATGCTCCCATCGAAATCGTCAAAACATAAACGCCCGTATCTCCAACCGTAATCATCGAAGTCGTTGCACCTGTACTCCATAAAAATTCAGCACCTAAAATATCTGTTCCAAGGGTAACTGAATCGATATTACAAATCGTTGTATCATTTCCTAAATCGAAGGTGTAAGGATTGTCATCTAATATATTTCCATTAGCAACTATAGTCCCTACCGAATTGTCGAAATGTTCTGTTCCTGATTCTATACTGTTATTGAAGAATGAAGAATTATTAATATTCAATACAGCTGTAGAAGTTACACTTGCTGAAATATCTCCTCCTAGGAACAAAGCTCCTCCTTCTGACATATTAAAAAATCCTGCTCCGTTGGTCGACGTAGCCGAATTATTAAAGAAATAACAATTATCAATAGTATGATTATGATTATTTGGAGAAATAAAATTGGATCTATCTAAAATAACTATTGCTCCTCCTGCATTTCTATTAAGATCTAAATCACCTGAATCCCCAGCAGAAGTAAAAACTGTATTATCACAAAAATAACTATCAGCAATATTTATTTCTGATAAATAAAACAACGCTAATGCTCCTCCGTTTGCACCATTAGCCAATTGCTCTGCTCGATTACTAGAAAATTCAGAGTTGGTAACCGTAAGTGTTGAATTCGTATTAGGGGTAGCTAAGTCATCTACTCTTCCATTAAAGAAAATCGCTCCACTCGCAGTTCTTCCATCATTAGTTACCGCATCATCAATTGTTACATTATTTAAAAACTTACAATTATCAACTGATACATCTAGACTTGATGATAAATTGTTGATCACAAAGATCGCTGACCCCGCAGCAAAAGACCCTCCCAAATTGGGACATGCTACATCATCCGATTGTGTATTCTGAATAGTTAAATTTGCGAAGTTAATTTGATGTATTGCATCAATCCCATTATTTGGTAACACGGGTGGACAAGAAACTCCTGAATAATTATAAACAAAACCTCTCCATATACCTCCCCCATCTACAATCACATCCCCATCATCTTCTACCCCAAAAAAGGTAACCGTATAATCTTCAGGAATCAAAGCAATTGGAGTGGTACTTGGAGTCGCTCCTGGCAAACTATAAGTTCCGCTATGCACAAAAATCGTATCCCCACTACAAACCGAATTATCCAATGCATACTGAATCGTTCGACATGGACTACCTGGATCTCCACACATAAATATATCTACACCTGTAGCTGCATCAACGTGAGAGTTTCCAATACAATCTACCACATTCACCTCTATAGAATAACTAACTGAACAATCTGAATCAGCATTTCCAGCAGTCAAAGTCAAGGTATAAGTTCCAGCAGTATTAAATTGATAAACTAAATTTGCTCCTGTCCCAATTTCCAAACTATTCAATGTCCAACTAAAAGTTGTTGCTGTCGGATCAACTGATGTACTTACAAAAAACGCCTGAGGCGTTCCAGCAAAAATCGTGGTATCGTTTCCTGGATTAAATGATAATTCCTCAATCGGCGTATCACAATCTGTATCACAAACCGTCGAGCCAGTCAAACTAACTCTTGGTCCATTAATAAAAAATGTCATCCGATCTGCTTGACCTTGCGTAAAGGCAGTCAAACATTCCAAAGGATTTATATCCATATAATTTTCACGCATATCATTTACATCAGTCGTAAATGGATTATTCGCACTCGTATCATCTGCATCGGTGAAGCAACTATTTTCATCTACTTCACAAGGTGCTTCAGCCATTGTCCAATCTGGTGGCGTATCACAAACTCTATCCCCATCCAACAAACAATTATCATTTCCACAACCTGCTTGGAAGGTATGATACAATCCTAAATAATGCCCCATCTCATGCGCCAGAATCGTAGAATTCTCAGGAGTCGATCCAAAAAATTCTGCCTCAATTACAATTCCATCTCGGTCTGTCCCATGAAAAGCAGGCAGATAAGAATAGCCTCGGAGAGGTCCAACTAAGGCATTACTACTCACATCACTTACCACCCAAATATTAATATACTTCGTCGGATCCCAACGATCAATTTCTTTCAATAATAAATCTTCTGTTTCAATTATTACATTGGTCAAAGCAGATTCTTCTCGAGTCACCCCTGTTGAAGGATCACCATCAATATTCGTTTTTGCCAAACAAAATTCAATCTCCGTATTCACCCCTGTTCCAAATGATCCATCAAAAGCTGCATTCAAATCGGCAATGGCTTGATCAACTTGCGCATTGTCAATATTTTCAGGTCCATTTTGATGAACGATGTGAACTACCACAGGCAAAGTAAAATCAGCCAAGAAACTTTCTGCTTGATTAGCAGAACTCGTCACATAATTATATGCCTGAGTCTCTTGACTTTGGATCGTTGATTTGATGGCAGGATCTGATTCTATTGCTTTTTGCAACATATGATCATGTGCACAAAACTGTTGATCATTGACTTCTTCAATGGCATTTGAATTATTTGCTACTTGCAAATATCCGACAGCCATGATTCCAACAAAAATAGAAGTGAAAATAGTAATCGAAAAGCTTTTTGTAAATCCGTACATATTTATTGTTTTTATATAAAAAAGTGCTTCTTAAATTTACTCGCAAAATACGAGATGAATTTTGATTTTTAGTAATAAAAAACACACTAGGTTAGTCCAACATGAAATGAAAGTATCCTGAAGTTGGTTTAATTTTGATATAATTTTTGAATAAAAAATATATCAACTTTATTGAATGGTAAAATACAATAAAATTTATTTTTTCAGTAATAAAA
>CAYGRM010000307.1:0-8207 GCA_964352225.1 uncultured Saprospiraceae bacterium
AATCTACTGAAAGGATTATTTTAATTTATAACTAACGTGAAATATGGTATATCCAATAAGTTGCTTTGAAGTTAGAAGTTTTTGGGGAAAGTTTTTTTTGTTTAAAAATCATTAGAAAAGGGAAGGGAGCAACCGCACGTTGAACCTTTGTCTTAAATAGTCTTTGGAATAACTAGGGAAATAAAGGCTCATCAAAGCAGGCCCATAATCCCAAACAAAGTTGGCATTTCAACGATAACTTTTACTATTCAAAATTGTACTAAACGTAATATGAGAAAGTCTTAAATTTAGAAATTATTCCGATGCGTAAAATAGTCACGTCCCTTCCGATTTTCAAAGTGTTTGTGGTTGTTTTTATCTTTGTAGGAATCAGTTTTCCTATATGTGTAACTTCAACTTTTTGAAAGTTAACGCTGATTGAAATCCTTCTTTTCTTAAATTTACTTTTTCAGTATCCTCAGTCTCTGTGCTCAATGGAATGGTAAAACAAAATGTACTTCCTTCCCCTGTACCAGTTGATTCTACCCAAATCTTTCCGTTATGATTAGAGATAATTTTTTTACAAACGGCTAGTCCTACTCCAGTTCCATTAGCCTTTCCTGCTTCTTTTATTTTTCCAAAAACATCAAAAATAGATTCATGATATGCTTTCGAAATTCCGATTCCATTATCTCTTACTTTGAATAAAAAATGATTATTCATTTTTTGAACATCTAACTCAATAGTGGGATCGTTCTGGCCTCTGAATTTTAGAGCATTCTCAAATAAGTTTTTGAGTAATTGCTTAAATTGAATAAAGTCAACATTTATTTCTTCTGGTAATGAGCCGCAAATAATTTTCGCATTGGCTGCTTTTATTTCATTACCTAAAACATGTTCCACCTCCTTTACCGCTTTATCTAGACTCACTAATCGTGGATTAAACTTTTCTAAACTTACATTTGAAAAGGATAAAATGTCATCCATCATTCGTGCCATTCGATTTGCACCATCAACTGTATATTGCAAATATTGCCTTCCATCACTATCTAAGTTTTTAGCATACCGATGCTGAACTAATTGCGAATAACTGGATATTGTTCTTAATGGTTCTTTCAAGTCATATGAAGACATCAAGTCTGCAATTTCTTCATATTCATGAGCTCTGAAATTATTTTTTTGAATAGATTGTTCGAGACTTTTCTGATATTGTTGCTGGGCAATAGTTTGCTCTTGCTCTTTGGTAATATCCCTCAGATTCATCACCACATATTCTAATTCATTGGATGCATCGACGATCACATCTCCTTTGATCTCAATCCAACAAATTCCACCTGTTCTCTGGATCATTCTTAATTTATTAGTAAAAGTCCGATTTAATCGAAGGAAACTTTTATCTAAAATATTATACAAATCAAATCGATCAGCAGGATGTACAAATGACAAATCGTATAAATCTAGAACCGAAGAAATATCGTATCCTAACATCTTTTCGATTCCTGGACTAACGTATTTGAAACGACCGTTTTTCACTTGAAAAATCAAAAATAGATCTGACGAGTTTTCAATTATCATCCGATTGAAAGTATCTTCTCTTTTTCCACTTGCATTCAAATAGAATAAATTAGAAAGGAAAAAACCGGTGATAAAAAGTACCAGTCCAGAGATAATGGAAAAAATAATGTCGGGATTTAAAACGGCTAGGTAAAAAATGACAATTAGGCCAATTACAAACAAAACCAAGAAGATGGGTCGAAAGCGGATCACCTTGAGAGAAAACATATCTAATTTTAAAAAAGATTGTTTTGAAGAATGGCTAGTGTTGTCCTTTGTGTTTGTACTTATCATGTGTTTTAAAATTTGGTAAAAAAATACCAGAGCTTTGTCTCATTTTGGATGAGAAAAGCACGCTGACAGTTTATCAGCTGATCTTTACTCAACAGAAAAAAGTAACTCACCTTAGTACTCATTCTATTGAATAAAAAAATTCAAAAAAACACGGGATTATAAAATGCGATTTCGCTTTTGGGATAGTTCTAAATGTTATGTTCATCATCAAAAATCAATTACGATTTTTTATAATATAATAATTTCAAATACCTTGCCAAGGTTTGTTAATTCAATAAAAAAACGCATATAAATAAAAAAAATGTGACAATTAAAAATACTCTACTTTTCTTAAGTTTTCCTTTATCCACAACTACAGACAAACATAAATACCTAATAATCAGTAACTTACGTTTTTTACCAATAAAAAAAGCCACCAACATTTCGTTGATGGCTTTTATTTTTTTTATAACTGTTTTATCTAAAAGGTCGCTTGAAGTCACCTTTTGAACTGGTTTTTTCAAACCATACTCTTATTTATTCCTACCGAATCCTATTTTCTTTTTATTAAAAGTAAAATCATTGGTATCTAATCTAAAGCTTTGAACATCTTCTAGGGTAAGCATCATTACCTCTCCGTCTATCCTATCTTTTTGAGGCACTTCTGCTAATCGGAGGTTCATATTTTTAACCGCTTCGATGACTACTTTTCTTACATCACGAGCATTACCAAAATATTTATCTCGGAATTCATACATGAATGCCAGATATTTATCTAGGTGATCAGACGCCTCTTCTGAAATTTTTACTGCTTGATCATCCAACATCATTTTGGCAATCTGCTTTAAATCTTCGGGTGAGTAATCTTCGAATCTTAGTGTTTTATCAAATCGTGAATTTAACCCTGGATTTGCTTTTAAGAAGTTTTCCATATTGTCTGGATAGCCCGCAGCAAAGACGAAAAACTCACCCCGATTGTCTTCCATTCTTTTAAGAATGGTTTGGATAGCCTCATCGCCAAAGTCTCCATGAGCACCACCAGTTTTAGCAGTCAAAGCATAAGCTTCATCAATAAAAAGCACGCCACCCATTGCTTCGTCGATTTGTTCAGCAGTTTTTATGGCGGTCTGTCCCACAAATCCAGCCACCAAACCTTGACGATCCGTCTCTACCATTTGCCCTCTTTCTAAAACACCTAAGGCTTTGTATATTTTGGTCAAAATCCGAGCAACTGTTGTTTTACCTGTTCCAGGATTTCCAACAAAAATGGTATGCAAGGAAAATGAATTCAACACATCCTTTCCAGTTTCTCTAAAATATTGCACCAATTGAACCATCTCTTGAATTTGCAGTTTGATGGATTCCATGCCAATCATACCGTTCAAATCATTCATCGCCTCCGTCAAAAGTTTTCTATCAATAGGGATATAAGGAATCTCTCTTTTCTTCTCGATTTTGATTTTTTCGACATCTGGCAATTCAATAATTGATAATTGGTCGGTATCTAATCCCCTAGGATTGGAACCACCCATCACTCGCAAACCAAGATTAATTTTTCCTTCTTCAATTAAATCATGGACAAAGCGTGCATTTCCAAAAGTTTTATCTCTATTTCTAAATGCATCGGTTATTAACTCATCAATTTTAGCTTTGGCGCGTGGAGTAAATTTGACCCCTTTCTCCATACTCGCAAACTCTGCAATTCTTGAAAGCTCCTGTGGCAAGTAATCTGTGAATTCAAAATTTAATTTAAATCGAGATTTCAACCCTGGATTCGAATCCATAAAATGTTTCATTTCTTTTGGATAACCGGCAACGATAACAGCCATGTCTCCTTTTCCATTTGACATTTCTCGAACCAAAATTTCAATCACCTCTCGTCCAAAATCTTTACTATCATCATTTGAACGAGCAAGTGAGTATGCTTCATCAATAAATAAAACGCCACCTCTTGCTTTCTCAATCGCTTCTTTTACTTTGGGTGCGGTTTGACCAATATATTCTCCCACCAAATCTACCCGATCCACTTCATGCACATGACCTTTGGTCAATAATCCCATTTTTTTGTACAACTGTCCCATCATTTTTGCCACCGTTGTTTTTCCAGTTCCTGGATTTCCTACGAAAACAGAATGCACATTGATCTCTTCTTTTTCCTCAAATCCTTTATCTTTTCTCAATTGTAAAAACTGAATATATTTGGCGTGATCTCGGACGCGTTGTTTGATCTCTGTTAAACCTATAAGGTCATCCATTTTGGACATCACTTCTTCAAAAGTTTGTCCATGCTCGACTTCGTTAGATAAAATTACGGGAGCTTGTTGATTCGGTAAAAGTACTCCTGCAATTCCTTCCTCAAAATCATCATCAATTTCAAAGGGAATCGTCGCAATCAACCGATCCATAAAAATTAAGTCTGCGGTGTACAAATCTCTCCTCCAAGATCCTTTGACATTAGATCCCCAACCAGCAGTCATTTTAATATATTCATCTTTCTTTTCGACCCTTTGTAGTCGGACGACTTGGCCTTTTAACTCGCGAGCGTTATTATAAAATTTAGTATATAATTCACATTGCCAATTTTTATCAAGGTGTTCATTTTTCAATAAAATTTCGACGTAAATGTATCGAGTCTCTTCACTACTAAAAGTTTTTAAATACACTCGATCATCCTCCGTGACGTCATCGTACGGTCCTTCATAAAGTTTGAGTGACTGAACACTTAAGTAACCACTCGTTCCATCATAATCCTCGGTTCCTGCATCTTCTACATAAAAATATTTAGTCGCCACTTTTTCACCTTCCACCCAGGCTTCCCAATAATAAGTACCTTTTTTCCAAAAAACGCCCTCCTTCTTATTTCCCCATCCTTCTCGAATATAAACTGTGGGATCATATTTACTTACCTTTCTACGAAAAGGTAATGAACACAGTTCTTTTCGTCCTTTTTTAAGGGAAAAACATTTTAACTCTACATCGATTTCCCAATCTTCTTCATCATACATTTTATTATAAAAGGACAATTCAGCATACACATATGAAATCTCAAAGCGATCAAAAACTTGCCGATATTTCTTTTTATTATCAGCCAACCACTCAGTCGATGCATACACTTTAAGTTCCCTAAACTTAAAATTTTCTGATTTCGGATATTTATAACTTTCACCCATTCGCTCTACTTGGTTAAGATTTAGTATCGTAAATATGTTTGTATAAAAAACTGATAGTCAGTTTTTTATAGTTTATAGTTACTGTTTATAGTTGATATTTGGTTTAAAAAGGAAATAACTGTCACTCTTCACATTTGATTATTGAAGAGATTTATAAACTTATTAAAAATATTCTTTACCACCAATTTATATGTAATTAAATATTTGCGGAGTTTTTCTTAATTTCAACCCTTTTTTAGTTTTAAACTAAAAATAATTTTCCAGCAAAAAATCTAATTCGGTATCAAGCTCAATGAATAATACAGTACCTCTAAATTTAGAATTTCCAGCACTCGTTAGCCTAGTCAAAAACGAAGGAAAAGAGCAGTATCAATCTACTCCTCTTTTCTTTAGCTTTTCGAGTTATGCTCATCCTCGTTTTGAAGGTTCTGTTTCCAAAATGAAGTTGGCAATTCAAAATGCGGTAAAGGGATATATACTAGAACGTGATACGTTAGATGATTTAATTTGGTTCCGGTTTAATCCAACGATTGACTACCAAATTTTTAATTTGTCAATTCCTATTCCTGGGAAAAAGGATCAGCTTGGAAGGTTTGGAATCGCTTTTTTTGAATTAAATAACATTGCATTTGCATCCTTACCTCACTTCAATGGAGCTATGTTTGTTCTTGAAAAAAATAGCAAAAGCAGATTCTCTCTTGAAAAACAAGCCACCAAGGTAATTAGCCAATTATTAAAAAAATATCAAGCTAATGATCCAAGTGAATTTGATTTTCAAGATTATACTTCCCCCGAAAAAGAATTTGTTACCTCTGTCGAAATTCCAATTCAAGCAGTTCATGATGACTTTTCGTTTATTTCTCATGGGCACGAGGCATTCAGTAATGTCTTTTCTTCGGATCAAAAAATGGACGGAGAAACCGAGATTTGGAAAATCTCAAAAAACCTAAATAATAGTTATCCCAAAGACTTAAATCGTGCATTTTATCAAGAAAAAATCATAGAGCGTTTAGAGGCTATTCTATTTGAACAACCCTTTAAAAACACTCCAATCGTCATTGTAGGAAAAGAGGGAGTTGGAAAAAAAAGTGTAGTCCACGAAACTTTGTTTCAACACATAGAAGAATTTGATAAAAAATCTAGAACGATTTGGCACATCGATCCTACACGAATTATTACTGGAATGAGTATCGTAGGAATGTGGCAAAAGAGAATGGAAGCGGTTTTAAATTTTATCAAAAATCCATATTCCAAAAATAGGGGTTCAGCCATCATCTTAATCGATAACCCAGTTTCCATGCTACACATCGGAAAATCTGCGCAAAATAATATGACGGTTAATGATGTATTCAAACCTTACTTGGAAAAGAGACTAATTCAGCTAGTCATTTTAGCGACACCTGAAGAATGGAAAATTATTCAAGAAAAAGATCTACGATTCGCAGACTTATTTCAGCTAATCAGAATGGAAGAACCTGACTTGAAAAATGCTGCGAAAATGGCTCTCGAAAATCGAAAGGTGCTAGAAAATTTATACAACTGTACCATCTCAATCAAAGCGATTCAATCCCTTTTCGATTTTCGAAGAAATTATTTAAAACGAAAATCTCTGCCTGGTAGCATCATTAATATTATGCGTCAGTTAGCTGTAAAGCATCGAGGGCAAAGAATTGATGTACAAGAAGTTCGTGCTGAATTTGAAACTTTTAGCGGACTCAACCAAGACATTTTTGACCTGCCAAGTTCCTCAGAAGAAGAAGATTTTTATCAAAAAATTAGTCATGATTTAGTTGGGCAACCGAAAGCAGTTGCCACCTTGGCTAATGTCATTCATACCATCAAAGCAAGACTTACCACACCTGACAAACCACTTGGATCCTTTATGTTTATTGGGCCTACGGGTGTTGGAAAAACGCAAGCGGCAAAAGTATTATCCAAATTTTTGACCGGTAGCGAATCGACTTTGATGCAATTTGACATGAACGAATTTATTGATCATACTGCCGTGCAAAGACTCATCGGTGATGCACAAAATCCAGAAGGTCAACTAACTGGAAAGGTTCGTTATCAACCTTTTGGAGTTGTTTTGTTAGATGAAATCGAAAAGGCACATCCGAAAGTTTTGGATTTATTATTACAACTTTTAGATGATGCTCGACTAACTGATAGCTTGGGGAGAACGATTGATTTTTCCAATATTATCATCATCATGACTTCTAATATTGGAGCTAATCAAGTTTCCTCCCAAGCGGGTTTCCGTACCTCAAATCATGATGACGGTGCGATATATCGTAAGGCAGTAGAAGATAGATTCCGTCCAGAATTTGTCAATCGAATTGATGAAATTGTGATTTTCAATGCCTTGGAGATGGAACACATTTTGGACATTGCTCGATTGCAAATTAAAGATTTACTTTCTCGAGATGGATTTGTTCGAAGAACCACCATTCTAAATATTGAAGCAGAGGCTTTAGAATGGGTCGCTCGGCGTGGTTTTAATTCTCGCATGGGAGGTCGTGCTTTAAAACGACAAATAGAAAAAGATTTGACAGCATTGACTGCGGCACAACTAGTGAGTAGTTACTCGACCAGTCCAATTTTATTTGAAATTTCTTTATTTAAAAATCGGCTGGTTCCTAAAGTTTCGCCACTTGAATTTGTGGCACCTTTGGAGGACAACTGGTTTCCAGAATTACCTGAAGCCGAAAAAGGAAAAGGATTCTACCTCCGTTTACTTCGTGTTTTGGAAACTATCCAAAAACAGATTCAAAGCATGGAAAGTGATGACTCCGAGGATCATGCGATCGTCGATTATTCCAAAAGTCATCATTATAGTTTTAAAGAAAAAATTTCGGAAACAAAGGAAAGGATTACTCACCTCTCCTTAGGTTTCAGGGACAAAAAATTTCACCTAGACCCTGCGATTCCGCTGCGTTTAAAACGCAATTCGATTTGGAGTAATTCTGATAAAATTTTGAAGGAAAATTATAAGGATTTATTTTTCCAACAAGAAGGGTTGGCGGAAATAAGTGAAGTTTATAATCGAACGAATATTCAATATAATACGATTCAAACCGAGTTTTTAAATAGCTTTTTGGAAGTCGCTTTTCTCAAACTTTTTTCCAAAAATTTTATTAAAAACCAAATGCAAAAAGTGACCATACGTTTTGAAAGTGCCATCCACCATTCTGGTAAGGAACAAATTGAATACCTT
Source organism: uncultured Saprospiraceae bacterium (assembly GCA_964352225.1). Classification (GTDB taxonomy): domain Bacteria; phylum Bacteroidota; class Bacteroidia; order Chitinophagales; family Saprospiraceae; genus CAJQQY01. Next base: position 8,191 of record CAYGRM010000307.1, read on the forward strand.
TTTAATTTATATAACCA
>CAYGRM010000308.1:0-8199 GCA_964352225.1 uncultured Saprospiraceae bacterium
ATTTATGACTTTTCTTTCGTTGATTTCTTTAGGATAAATTTTTCATTATGCCGGTTTCATTTGGCATTTTTTAACTAATAAAATAAAACAAAATATTTTATTAGTTGGTTTGGCTGCGATTACGATTGGAGATTTGTGGACAGTTGGTAAAAGGTATTTGAATGAGGATAATTTTGTCAACAAAAGAAAATATGAAACTTATCAAAATCCACGACCAGTTGATACTCAAATTTTAAAGGACAAAGATCTTCATTATAGAGTCCATGATTTTACGATTAATTTTGTAAACTCTTCTTCTACTTCTTATTTTCATAATACGATTGGAGGATACCATCCAGCGAAACTTCAAAGAATTCAAGATTTACTTGAAAGAAATATTTCAAGTGAGGATAATGCACTTCGAAGAGGTTTGTCCTCTGCTACTAGTGATGATCTTTTTGGAAATATTCCGGTTTTTAATATGCTAAATACCAAGTATTTTATTGGAAATCCGGATGCAGGGCCAATTAGAAATCCACGTGCCATGGGAAATGCTTGGTTTGTGGATAACTTGAAAATGGTAGAAACATCTAATGCCGAAATTAATGCGTTGAAAGGCCTAGATGTAGCTTCAACTGCTATCGTCCACAATGAATTTTCGGACTACGTGAGTGGATTAAATCTGACTAAAAATGGAACGATTAAGTTGACAGATTATAAACCTAATCACATGACTTACCAAAGTAATTCAACAAGTGATCAGCTAGCATTATTTTCTGAGGTTTGGTATGGGCCCAACAAAGGTTGGCAAGCATATATTGATGGAAATCCAGTAGATCATATTCGAGCTAATTACATTTTACGAGGGCTAAAAGTACCAGCTGGAGATCATAAAATTGAATTTGTTTTTGCGCCAAAATCATATTCAATTGGAAAAATTATCACGTTGATTTGTTCTTTAGCCATCGTTTTATCTTTTTTATGGTTTGCTTATAATTCCTTAATGAAATATATAAATGAGGAAAATAGTGTTGCTGTGAATGATGAAAAATTGAAACAAACAGCTTCTAAAAAGAAAAAGAAATAAAGAGAAAATTAGTTTAATAGTTTAATAGTTTAATAGTTTATTAGGTAATCAGGTTTTACATTTGTACTTGATTACCTAATTTAATTTTATACGGATTATTTAATTTTTATGAAAAAAAAAGAGTTAGTCAAAAGAGTTTTAATCATCACCTATTATTGGGTTCCAATGGGTGGTTCGGGAGTTCAACGGTGGGTAAAGTTTTCAAAATACTTACCTGAGCATGGTTGGCAACCAGTTATTTATACTCCTTCCAATCCTGATTTTCCCTTGCGAGATGAATCCTTTTTGGCTGATGTTCCTGAAAGTTGTGAAGTAATTCGACAACCGATTTGGGAACCTTACCGATTGGCTTCTCTTTTTTCCAATAAAAAAAATCTAAATACTGGAATGCTCCGAAAAGGAGAAAATACCTCCTGGAAAGATAATTTCCTCAACTATGTTCGCAGTAATTTTTTTATTCCTGACCCACGAGTTTTTTGGGTAAAAAAATCAATCAAGTTTCTAACAAAGTATTTACGTAAAAATCCAGTTGATGTAATAGTCACCAATGGACCGCCACATAGTATGCATTTGATAGGTTTAGGATTGAAGAAAAAATTAGGGATAAAATGGATCGCAGATTTTCGAGATCCGTGGACTAATATTGATTTTTACCATTCCTTAAAATTAACGAAAAGCTCTGACCGTAAGCATAGAGTTTTGGAAAAAGAGGTAGTGAGTACCGCCGACATTGTTACGGTAGTCGGCAAATCGATGCAAGACGAATATCTTGAATATTCAGATCATGTAGAAGTGATAACGAATGGTTACGATCAATCTATTTCTCAAAAGGAAGTAATCCGAGACAGTAAGTTTTCTTTGGCTCATATTGGTTTAATGAATTCCGATCGTAATCCAAAAATGCTTTGGAAAGTTTTGAGAAAAATAGGAGAGGAGCAACCTGAATTTTTAGCAGATTTGGAAATTAAATTGATTGGGAAAGTAAGTGAAGATGTCTTAGAATCGATATCACAAAGTAAATTGACTACTAATTTAAAAATGATTGACTACGTTCCGCACAGCGAGGTTCATGGATTACAACAAGCTTCACAAATCCTTTTGTTGGTAGTGAATGATACACCCAATGCCAAGGGAATTTTGACCGGAAAGATCTTTGAATATTTGATGGCTCGACGGCCAATCTTAGCTGTTGCTCCAGAGGACGGAGATTTGGCAGAGATTATTAATCAGACTGAATCGGGAGAAGTTTTTGGATTTTTAGAAATGGAAAAATTGGAAACTTTTATTTTAAAATCTTATCGACAATACCAAAAAGGTAGTCTGGAAATTCAATCGCATAGCATCGAAAAATATAGTCGGAGGAGCTTGACCAAGGATATGGTTGCTCTTTTTGAAAACCAATCCTAGTGTAATCTATTTCTTAAAGAACTTCACCAACTTATTTAATCCACCTCTCACGATTCCATTGATATCAGGAGAAATTTCAAAATATAAAGTTAAGCCACCATAAACAATTGTCAATAAAGTTGAACGTAACAATATATTTACAATTGGATGAAAATTAAATGGAACGTAATAAATCATTCCCCAACATAACCCAGCAAGGAATAAAATTTTCAGCGTGGAGAAAGTAAACGGTTGCATCTTGAAATTAATCCAAATGAAAATTAATTTAATGATATTAAATAAAGTCAAAGAGCAGAAAGTAGCAATCGCCGAACCAACTAACCCATATTTAGGAATAAAAAGTAAATTGAAAATGATATTTAAAACAGCTAATATCATTAATGCATAAAAATTGAATTGGTACTTTTTGGAGAAGCTAATGATATCTGAATTTAAGCTAGTAGCTAGATCAACTAACTTAGCCATTCCTAAAAATAAAATCACATTGACTCCTGTTCGAATAACTTCTGGATTAGGCATTACATCAACCAAATCATGAATAGATCCCCAAATGCCTAAAAAAACAAACCATCCAATCACCATCAAAACAGTCGATGATTTTTGATAAATAGATTTTATGTTTTCTACATCATTAGACTTCCAACTAGCAGAAATAATTGGTGAGGAAATGTCTATAATTGCTTTTGCCGGTTTCTTATTCTCTTCCGTATTTTCTTGGTCGATTCCATAAATTCCACTCGAAGTAATGTCGATCATTCCTGCTACCATTAAGGTATCGATTTTGAAGGCGAGCTGACTTCCCAAAGCAGTTAATAATCCAAAAAGTGAAAATTTTTTAATCTCTTTTGCCAAAGAAGGTTTGATGAAATTGAGATTAAGCGTGAAAAAAAGTTGGCCTAGGGATTTGGTATAAATTAGAAAACCGATGAGAACAATAATATAATTTAAAATGATCCCCCAAACAAAAAGTTGAGTATCTATAATTTTTCCTAAAAATAGAAGTGCTAGAATAGGTAGGGAAATTTTTATAAAAATCTCAAAAATATTAGGAATGACCACTCGATTAAAGTTAGAAACATATTTATAAAATATGGCATTAAATGTAAAAAGAAAAACCATCGGAACGAGGTAATAAAAGTACTCCGTCAGCAAATCAATGCTTGCACTTTTTTTCAATAAAACATCAAGTAGTAAATATTTAAGGAGCGGTAAACAAAATAAAAAAAATAAAAACCCAATAAGACTACCAATTAAAAGAAATCCTAAAAACCCATGATGTCCGGTTTTTGGATCTTTAAAGTCTGGAAAAAATTTGACAGCATGAGTACTTAATCCTAACGAAAAAAACGAAACACTCAACATCGTACTGTCAATGATAACTTTGAATAGACCGTATAATTCAGGAATTCTTGGATAAATCAAAAGGGTACTAAACAGCCCAATGACCACCCCAAAATAACTTACAATCGTATGTTTTAAACCTTGTCTTTGAATGACTCCCATGTAGGAAAATTAGGAATGACTTTTTATGAAATTGAATAATCGTTCACTTGCCTGTCCATCATTATATTGATGGAATCTTTGAGTGATAGCCGCTCTAAGTTCGCGATCTTTTGCTGGATTTTCGATATTGTTTTTAATGCTTTGGATAAATTCTTTTTGAGTCAAAGTTTTGTCGCCACAAGTTACTTCCTCAAAATCAAAAAGTAATCCCCGCTCTTCTAAATATTGTTCTAGATCGTAAGGAATATAAATTATTGGACGATCAAGTAGCAAAAAATCAAAATAAACACTTGAATAATCAGTCAATAAAATATCACAATCCAAAAGCATTTGTTGAATATCTATATCATTAACGGCAGATGTTTTTATTTTAATATTTGGATTGTCTTTTACAATGTTTAATAATCTTTGATTAGTAGAATCTCTTTTATGTGGCTTGATAATTATTTCAATGTTATTTTTTGATAGAAAATGGTGGAGTTCATAATTATCAAAATCTGCAAATGGAAAAAATTCAGTAGGTGCAAAGTCTCTAAATGTAGGTAAATACAAGATGGTCGTTTTTTCTGTAGCCACTTGCTTTACATCTTTTTGATTGAAATATATATCATTTCGAGGAAGCCCAAAAATTTTAAAAGTTTCCTTGGGGTATCTAAATGCTCTCATCATACTTTCTCTTTCCGTTTCAGAGGAAACCAAAAAGTAATTTAAATTCAAATTAATCTCACCACTAACATTCACTTTTGAAAGATAGCCAACATTTTTAAAGGTAATGGCATGCCACATATTAACTACAATCTGCTTTTTATTTGTAGGGATAAATGGAAAAATATCTCCATTGCCGTTAGTTAATAAAACAAATTTAGATCGAAGGTATACTGATAAAGCTTGATAGGAAAAAGCATAAATGATGTGATCACCAAATTTACTTTCTAATTTAGAATATAATTTTTTGTTTTTAGTAATAAGAAAAAATTTAAACTCATTTTGATGTTGGTTGTACAAAAACTCAAAGAAGTATTTACTATTATCGTTATAAAAATTGGAATTAGGAATACCAATCAAAATCATAGTTTTGTCCTTTGGGTAAAATTCACAAAACCACTTAAAAAGAGAACTGAAAATTTTTTGTAAAAATAATTTCATGAATTATATTTTTTGCCCAATCATTCTGATTACCACAGGATCTTCCGTTTTGTAAGGAGCTAAACCTTTTGACTCTAAACTATAAATAACATCAAATCCATTTTCAGCAAATCGATTATTTAACTCTTTCAAAACTATAAATCTTCGATAGTGATCGCTAAAGAAAGCATTATCTGGCAATGCTTCACCAACTCCGAAAAGCTCATCTTTTACACTTCTGACCTCCACAAAAAAGAGTCCATTAGGCTTCAAGTTTTTGGAAGCCCACTCGATTAATTTTTTTTCACCTTCCTTATCGATCGCATGAATAGTAAATCTAGAATACAAAAAATCACTTTTTTCTAATTCAGATAAATCAGTCATATCTGCAGCTAAAAAATTCAGGTTTTTTGTTTCCTCAAATTTATCAGCGAGATAGGCTATTTCTTTTTGACATTGATCTATTGCCAATACATTTATCCCTTGTTGGGCAAAATGTTTACTATCTCTTGCATTGCCACATCCGAACTCAATTAACCTTTTTCCTGATTTTAAAAAAGGAGTGACGAACTCTGCAAAAGGAGAACAATTAGATGGTTCTCGGTTTTTAGAATAGTAATTTTCCCAATAGGATGATGATGATGAATTCATTTAAAAGTATTTTTCTTATTGTTATTTTTGATCAGGTACTGATCTGAATTGCGGGTGCAAAGTTGCATTAAATTCCCATATATTTTATAATCAATTCTATGATAAAATATTCTGTTTTTTAACTGCTCAAATTAATTCAAAAAAAGCTTTTGCTCTTTCCTGCTGACTATAATTTTCTATAATTCTAGTCCTTGCTTTTTTTCCTAAATTGTTAGTAGATAAATCTTGAAGAATAGATTTTAAAAGTTTTTCCAAAAGTATTGGATCTCTTTTTTCCAAAATAAAACCTGTATCTCTAATTATGTCGGGAAGTGCATTAACCCTAGAAACTATCGGAATACATTCACAGAGCATTGCTTCACAAAGAGCAACTCCAAATCCTTCGGAATTAGATAATTGAAAATAATAAGTTGTTGCTTGCAATCTTTCTTTTAATTTTTCTGGAACTAATCTACCATGGCAAATCACATTCTGTGGAATTTCTCTTTCTCCTAAGTTATTAATGCCTACAAAATGAAAGGTGTGATTAGGAAATTTATCGACAATTTCTAAAATCAAATCTCCTCCTTTTAAGGCAAATTGCCCATTGGATAATACGGTGATAAATGATTTTTGATCCCTTTTTACAGATTTATTTATTTCCCAATTAGCTATATTTAATCCATTTGGAATTACTTGATAGGGGGTTTTTACACTTGGTAAATGATATTGAAATCCTTGGTAGATAGTATAGTCAGCATAATAGTTATTTTCTGAATAAACTAATGACTGACTTACCGGTAAAAGCATTTTAGCCCATTGATACGATTTTTTTAAAATAAATTTCAACCAAGGTTTTCTAAGGTCTCCATAATTCAATTCTGGAAAAGCAGCACAATCAGTTCCATTCAAAATGATAAATGTGGGAATATTCCTGACTCTCCCAATCAAGGATGGAAAGAATGACCAGTAACCACCAAACGATATGATGATTGCTTGGCATTTGTAACTATAAAAAAGGACAAAAAAGAATTGGTGAATAATGAATAAAGGAGTGAAAATTTTGTTTGACCAATTGTAAAAATTTGTAACTACAGTATATTTTTTAGCTAAGAATGATAGATCCTCTTTTACAAAAGTACTCAACGATGGTGCGATGTAAATAATTTTTTTTTTGTAAAAATCAGTATCCATGAAAACAAAATTAGTAAAATCGGTTTGTTATAAATTTCAAATTCAAAAGTAATAATTAAATAATTGTGAAAAGGAAGTTTGCGATCGTTTTAGCAAAAAAAAAAAACTTGACTGAATCCTCAGTCAAGTTTTTTAAGATTTTAATGGTGTTTCAAAATGTACTAGTCAGCGTACATATCTGTTTTCTTGAATTTCTTTGCAAGTAAAGCATAAAAAATTGGTCGGTGCTTAGTTCTATTTTTAGAACCCATTTTTGCACAAACGTCAAGGACGGCTGCGTCCAATTTTGGATCATCTTCTAATCCTAATTTTTTAATTAAGTAGTTCTTTTTTACTCGATCTCTCTCATCAGCTTGAGCACAAGCTACTAATTGAGAGTTCTTGTTGTAAATGGATGGACCCAAAGATTTTGCAACAGCTGTAACCAACTTCATACTTACTCCTTTGATTTCATGTTTGTCCATTGATGCTTTGTACTTAACAATTAATTCATCAAATTTACTCATTACGGATATGTTTAATTAGATGTAAAAAAAATAAAAGTGCTTTATAGAAAAGTCTTCTATGTTATCACAGTAAACTTAATGTTTTTCTTCAAAAAGTAAAACAATAACACTAAAATGTTTTCCACATAATACAAGTTTTTTTATCTTGTAAATATATTGTTAGAAACTCTTGGTAAGCTGAAGAAAAAAAAAACAGAGTTCTGCTACGGAAGTTTTAATTGTCTTCACAGAATGATTTAATGTCTTTGTCAAAATTTATTACTCCTTAAATAGCGTATTTTTTGTTCTAGGTGATTTCATCTGGTTATTAAGTTATTGGTTAATGGGTTAATGGGTTATTAGTCGTACAATTTATTGAAGCACCATTTTGGAAATAACTTAATAACCAATAACCAATAACCTAATAACTATTTATCCATGACCAGATGAATTCATTGAGAACCGTTTTTTTTCTTCATACTAAAATAAAACAGAAAAAATAACAATACTCTTACGGTGAATCTCAATTTCCCATTCTAATATTTTATAAATATTTTAAAGTGTAATTTTTTTGATTGATAAACGTAATACTGCTAACATAGATTCAATTAGCACAAAATTTTTAATGAAAAAAAATAGCAAAGAAACGAGTCAACTTCTTACCTTCGCAAAAAAAAAATAACCATGAAGTACGAAAATATTTTAGTGAAAAATATTCGAGGAATTGTAACCTTGACCATCAATCGAGAAAAGGCATTGAATGCATTGAATAGGCAGGTGTTAAATGAA
>CAYGRM010000309.1:0-8155 GCA_964352225.1 uncultured Saprospiraceae bacterium
AATTTTTTGGTTCCCTGCCAGCCGGTAGGCTGGTTTTTTTTTCAATGAAAAAAAGGACAATCTCCCGAAAGTCTCCAAATCTTAATAGTTCCAAACAAAGTTCCAAGTTGAACAATACCAACTACTTTACTTTTTAAAGTCATTCAATAATTCAATTCAAAATTATTATCTTTCCAAACATTTTAAAACACCTTCAAATTAAACATACATGGATATTAAATTCTGCGGAGCAGCCGGACACGTCACCGGAAGCGCTCACCTCATCACTCTCGACAACGGATATAAAATATTATTAGATTGTGGATTGTACCAAGGCAATGATGACGAAATGGATGATTTTAATGCTAATTGGTATTTTGAGCCGAGTGAAATAGACCTAATGATTTTATCACATGCACATATTGATCATTGTGGACGAATACCTAAACTAGTGCGGGATGGATTTAAAGGAGATATTTTATGTACTCACGCTACCCGAAGTCTTTGTGCGATCATGTTATTAGATAGCGCAAAAATCCAAGAACGGGATGCAGAATATTACAATAAACGATTGACTCGAAAACAAAAGAAGAAAAAGTCAGCCAAACAATTAAAATTGAAAGAGCCACTTTACGTTAGTGAGGATGTCCCGCCTGCGATGGATTTATTTGTTGGTTTGGGATATAATCGTTGGCATCGAGTGAATGATAATATAGAAATGTTATTTCGAGATGCAGGTCATATTTTAGGAAGTGCGAACGTGACAATTAGGGTTACGATGGATGGAAAAGAAACCATGATTGGATTCACAGGAGATATTGGGCGACCTGATCGACCGATCTTAAGAGATCCTGTTCAGATGCCAGAGGTGGATTATATGATTTGTGAATCAACTTATGGAGATAAAGATCATGCGGCAAAACCTGCGGAAGAAGATCGACTTTTGGCAATTATCAAAAAAACTTGTGTTGAGAAAAGAGGAAAATTAATCATTCCAGCATTTAGTGTAGGTCGAACGCAAGAGATTGTTTATATGCTCGATCAAATGGAAACGGCAGGGCATTTGCCCAAAATCCCAGTTTATGTCGATAGCCCTTTGGCGGTGAATGCGACGCAAGTTTTTGGAGCCCATCCGGAATGTTATGATAATAATTTGAATGAATATCTATTGATTGATGATAATCCGTTTGGGTTTAATCGCTTGACTTATGTGCGTGAAGTAGCTATTTCGAAATCATTAAATAACTCCGATGAACCTTGCATCATCATCAGCGCATCAGGAATGATGACTGCGGGAAGAATTCGACATCACCTGTTTAATAATATCGATAAGGAAAAAAACACCTTATTGATCGTAGGATATTGTTCACCTAATACCTTGGGAGGAATCTTAAGACAAGGAGTTGAAAAAGTGAAAATGTTTGGTGAATGGAAAATTGTCAATATGGAGATCGAAATAATGGATTCCTTCTCAGCACATGCAGACCGAGGCGAGATGATTGAATTTTTGGGAAATCAGAAGAGGTTAAAAAAACTATTTCTTGTTCATGGTGAACCCGAAAGACAAAAGAAATTTAAAGAGCTATTGATTGAAAATGGCTTTAAATCAGTTAGAATTCCAAAGTTGACAGAGGAAGTCAAGTTGGAATAAACTTTATGGCAACATTTGATGGATTTGAGCATCAAGTACTCAAATCCATCAAATGTTCAAATTGTTAAATAAATTATTTTTACCCAACCTTTCTAGCTAAATTTGCGTGACTGAAACTAAAAGATAGTTTCATTCCAGTATTCCATTTCTATTTTACTTTTTATAAATCAAATAGAAATATAATAGAGAAAGACAAAATATCGTTTGACAAGCAGCTTTTTTGATCTAAATTCGATTTAATATCTAAGAAGTCTTTCCTTACTATCCTATCTTTAACCCACTATTTTTAAATCCTTTGATCTTTACCCAAAAATTGATTAAGCCCAATGGCTTACATTCAATTCACATTTTTTTTTCGATTTTTGTAAAAAAAATAATTCATGAAAAATATTTTACTTCAACTTTCTCTTCTAGTGAGTTTATCATTAATCATTGGATGTAAAGGTGGCTTTGATGATCCGATAGATTCAAAAAGGGAAATAGCCGTTCCTCTTTTTTACACTACAACTAACTTGACCGATCTTTTAGATGGCATCAATGATGAGACTTCGATTACGATGGGCCCAGATGGCATCGTGACACTCAATTATCGAGGAAACGTAACGAAGCGGACGGGTAACGAATTATTTGGTTTTATTCCACCTCTTCCTGTTCCATTAACTGATTCGATGACCATTTTGCCTTTTGATTTGCCTGGGACATTAGATATTACGTTGACTAAAATTAAGGCTGGGACATTTAATGTTTTTTTCAATAATCCTTTTGAAGAAAAAATTGACGTGACCTTACGAGTTCCTGAATTGACCAAAAATGGAGAAGTGTTCGAATTGAATAGATTGATGGATTCTGTTGGGACAGGAGGTAGTCAATGGTTGTTTTTTCAACCATTAAAAGATTATGATTTGACAACTAATAATGATGAGATTACCATCATTTATGAGGCGTACCGAGAGAGTAATGGCGAAAGAATTATTTTTCCAAATGATCATGGAGTAGGAATTTTGGATTTAGAATTTTCCTACGCAGAAGGATATTGGGGGCAAGAGTTATTAGATTTAGAAAGAGATACTATTGAAATTGAATTTTTTGAAAATTGGGTACAAGGAGATGTTTACTTCGAAGATCCTGTAATTCAAATCACCGTAGAAAATGGATTTGGATTTCCCGTTCAGTCGGTAGTCAATACGCTTGAAATATTGACGGTTGATGGAAGTAATATCACTTTAGAAAGTTCATATATCCAAGATGGAATTGACTTCGCTTATCCAGCCTTGAATGAAGTAGGTGAAGTCAAAACGACTATATTTGATTTTGATAAAACTAACTCCAATGTGGTGGACGTATTGAGTTCAGGGCCTGTTTCTGTGGATTATGACGTGGATGCAATTTCGAATCCTGATCAAACTCAAGTGATCGGATTTATGACAGACTCCAGTTATTTTCAAGTGCAAGTTGCGGTTGATTTACCTTTTCGAGGACATGTGAGAAACTTCAAAGGAAGAGATACTTTTAATGTGAATTTCGATCAATATGATCAAGTAGAGTATGTGGAATTTAAGTTGGTAGCTGAAAATGAAATTCCTCTTGGGATCGGCATCCAAGTTTATTTTATTGGGAACGATGAAATGGGGAATGAAATATTACTTGATTCACTTTATAACCTAGAGGAAAATATTTTAGCTCCTGCACCGGTCGATAGCAATGGAAATGCAACAGGTGAAATTGCTAAAAAAGAAACTTTTTCGATGATTAATGCTACTCAGTTTGAGAATATTAGAAAGGCGAAAAAAATGGTTATCGACGGAACATTTTTTACCACGGATGTAAATAATACTCCTTCTCCAATCGTCAATCTGACAACTGATCAAGATGTCAACATTCGAATGGGAATGAAAGTAGGAACGAAGTAAAACGGTTTACGTTTTTTGGATCGTCCAACGTTTAACGTCAATCGTCTAACGCTTTAATAAATCATTAAAAAAGAAAAAATGTTCAAATACCGTTTTTTAATTCTTACGGCTCTTTTTGTTTTTTGTAACAATATAATTACATTCTCTCAACAACAAGTAGGTTTGCACTTTATGGATATCTGGCAGACCTCTAAAACAAATCCTGCGTACATCTCAGATTCAAAAATAGTTATTGGTCTTCCTAGCGCTCATTTGAATTATTATAATACCACGGGCGACTTTAATTCATTGATTGTTGATTACTTAAATGAAGAACAAGGGATCAAACCAGGAGAAGCTTTGAATGGTTTGTCTACTTCGGATAACATATTGAGAGGAGTTTTAGAAGTGGAAACTTTTAATATTGGCTATAGATTTGGGAAAGTCCAATTAGGCTTAAGTCATTTGCTGAAAACTGATATGTATTTAAAGTTTCCGAAAACTTTAGCTCAATTATTCCTTGAAGGGAATGGTCAATTCGTTGGGCAAAAAGTTGATTTAAGCCATGACTTAGACTTGACTTCGTATAATGAATTTGGGTTGAGTGGAGCCATTCAATTAAATAAGTTAAATATCGGAGCACGCGTGAAATTCTTAACCGGAATCGCCAACGCTTCAGTTGAAAAAGATGAGATATCACTTTTTACAGATGATGATGTGTATCAGTTGACACTTGATGGAGACTACGCTTTGAATGCGTCTGGTTTAGTTAATGTGGATGATTTAGATAACTTTGATTTGAGTTTAGGAAGTTTTAGTTTTAATGATTTTATTACTGAAAATATGGGACTAGCATTTGACTTAGGAGTTACTTACCAAGTTAATGAAAAGTTGAATTTATCGGCAAGCGTTTTGGACTTGGGAAGAATTAATTGGACGAAAAATGTAACTAAATACGTCAATCAAGGGGAAACAACTTACGATGGTTTTGACTTTGCGCAGTTTGTCGGGAATGATTCTATTTCATTTAGCAATGTCTTAGACACCCTTCAAAATACTTTTAACTTCACCGAAGAAAGTGAAAGTTATTCAACCAATTTGCCTGTCAAAGTTTACCTTAGCGGAACGTATCAATGGAATGAAAAAATTCAGTTTGGAGGATTACTTTATTATGAAAATTATAGAGGCGAACATTTCCCTGTGTTGGGCTTGAGTGCGAATACCAAATTAAGAAAAATCTTCAATGTCGGCGCAACTTATTCCGCTCGAAAGAATAGTTTCCTCAACCTCGGTTTGAATTTTGCAATAAATTATAAAGCCTTTCAATTATTCGCCACGGCGGATAATATCGTTGGAGCTTTTCAACCGTACAAAAGTTCAAATGTTAATTTTCGAACAGGTCTGAATTTGCTTTTTTAGGTTAACTTGGAATTTCTTTTATTCTAGAAAATAAACCTCCCACACTTTTATATCAAAATTAATTATAAAAAAATCTATGAATATTGGGCTAAGAATTTCAGCATTGAAGTTGTTTTAAAAAATCCAAAAAATCCTTTTATATGAAAAAAATCTACTCCTTAATTTTCTTTTTAATGTGTATTGCTCACCTTTCTTTTGCTCAAGATGACTTGGCTTGTGATGGGCAAAGATACATTGATGATGTATTTTCTGATTTTACAGTTTCGACTGTAACCTATGGCTCTAACGTAAATATTTTCGGTTTTAATCAAAATCTTGAAATGGATATTTACGAGCCGGTTGGGGATGTTCACGGACAACGCCCCGTAATTCTTTTTGCTTTTGGAGGCAGTTTTATTGCAGGGTCAAGGGCAACCATGGCAGCATATTGTGAGCAATTTGCAAAAAAAGGATATGTGGCAGCTACCATTGATTATCGGTTGGGTTTTTTTGGATTTGGAGAGGAAGCGGTGACAGGTGCGGTGATGCGTGCTGTTTCAGATATGAAAGCTGCTGTGCGTTTTTTCAGACAAGATGCTGCTACGGATAATGAGTACAAAATTCATTCAGATTATATTTTAGTTGGAGGATATTCTGCAGGAGCAATAACTGCAACTCATGCTGCTTACCTTGATGAAGATGATGAAAATATTCCTTCTTTTACGATCGATATTATCAATAACAATGGAGGCTTTAATGGGAATACAGGAGATGCCGATAACCAAAGCTATTCTTCTGAGGTATTTGCAGTTTATAGCCTTTCGGGAGGTTTGCGAGAGAAAGAATGGATCGATGAAAATGAAACAGAACCATTAGTAAGCTATCATGGAATTGATGATGGAACAGTTCCATTCGAAAGTGGATTAGCTAATAATATTGCAGAAATTGACGGAAGTAGTTTGTTGCATGCCCAAGCGAATGCAGTTAATTTGCCTAATTACTTAAAGTCGGTAGAAGGTGGTGGACATCTGGACATTCATTTTGATGCGTTTTATGAAGATGATAAAGCTGAGTTTGAATTCAATAGCCACATCTTTTTGCAAAATCTAATGTGTCCTGATTTTCAGATTACGAATACAACTGAGATTGCAGCAATTCAACAAGATCTTGATATTTATCCAAATCCATCGAATGGCTTGATGCAATTTGATTTTGGGAAAATAGTAAGCGATTATTCAGTTCAAGTTTTTGATCAGTTAGGCAGAATGGTCACCCATTTTGAAGGAAGAAATGACCACATTTTTTCTTTAGAAAAAAGTAGAATTGGAGCAGGGATATTTTTTGTAAATGTATTGTTTGAAGATGAGGCAATTGCGCCCTTGACTCGAAAAGTTGTTTTTAATTAGAAAACGAGGTTCAGTTGTTATACAAAAAATCCCTTCCAGAATTTTTAGTTTTGGAAGGGATTTTTTATAAAAAAAACTAAATGTCACAAGACCCTGGGACAATTTTTCCATCAAGCGAGACTAACCGATCCAATCGAAAAATCAACCCATTTTCCATTTCTAAAAACTCTTCTTTATTTTTTGCATAAACATTTTTAATGACGCCTTCAATGGTTGTTTGTTCTTCATTTTCAGAAAGGTAAACGACGATACATTTACTTTTACGCATGGCAAGTATTTCAATTTCATCGTAGTAATTACAATCGATGGGAACGTATTTTTTTTCCATAAAAAATTAAATTTATCTAAATCCAACCATCCGTAAAACGTACAACGTCAAACGAATATCAAACAGTTTCTTTTAGTCGTGTAGTAATTTTTACTTCAGCATGCAAAGTGCGATGAACAGGACAACGATCTGCAATTTCCAGCAATCGATTTATTTGTTCTTCACTTAAATTTCCTTCCAGTTCAATGATCTTTTCAAAGTGGTCAATTTTAATTTCTTTGCTAAACTCCACACAAGCCTTACAATCATCTGAATATTTTTTTCCATGATCGATATGCACCCTGACTTCTTTCAAATCCCATTTTTTTCGACGTGCATACATTTGCAAAGTCATTACGGTACAAGCTCCCAAAGCTGCCGAAAGATATTGATAAGGCGAAGGTCCAAAATCATCCCCACCGACTTCTTCTCCTTCATCTGCAATTAATCCATGTCGGCCTGCTTGAATTTCGGCGGTGAATCCTTCATTACCTAATTTGACCGCTACTTGTGCATCTGTTTTTAATTTTTCAACTGGAGGTGGAACAACATATCGAGTCATCCATGAACCAACTAATTGTCCGACATAAGCAGCATCTCCTTTGTTAGAAAGCATGTGATCCGCTCCATCAAGCGAAACGAAACTCTTTGGATGATATGCGGCATGATAAATTTTTGCGGCATTTTCGATTTCTACCACCTCATCTTGTGGGGAGTGTAAAACTAAAATCGGTTTTTTTAAATCTCTTAATATTTTAAACATATCCTTGCTTCGTAGATCATCTAGGAATTGTTTTTTTATGGTAAATTTTCGTCCACTAATCGAGACATTCGCGACACCTGATTTTTCAATATCCTCAATTTTATCTCGTAAAAGATGCGTTACATGTTCGGGTTCAGATGGTGCACCAACAGTCGCAACGGCCTGAATTGATTCTAATTGTGAAGCTGCAAAAATCACCGCAGCACCACCCAAAGAATGTCCAATTAAAATCCGAGGTGCTTGGTAATTTTCTTCCAAAAACTTAGCAGCAGCCAAGAGGTCATCGACATTGGAGGTGAAATTTGTATCTGAAAAGTCTCCTTCACTTTCTCCTAATCCAGTAAAATCAAATCGTAAAACACCAATGCCATGTTGAGTTAAAGATCGACTGATGTATCGAGTGGCAGATAAGCTTTTGTTACCTGTGAAAACATGAGCAAAAATAGCAAAGGCATAAGGATGACTGTCTGGTGGGAATTCTAAACGAGCTGACAGGGTATAACCATTCGCATTTTGAAATTGCACTTTTTCTACTTTCATGAGTGTTGATTTTTTGGAAAAATAATAAAATTTGAACAGGAGTGATGTGATGAAACTAGGGGAAGGTCTTTGTTGGGACAAATATGAATCTAAAATAATTTTCTTTCTTTGGCAAAGGCAACTGCTAATTTTGCAGCTAGTTTTGCATTGTTAAAAACTAATTGGATATTGGCATCAAGACTTTTTCCCTCCGTTAATTTTCCAATTTGCTCTAATAGAAAT
>CAYGRM010000310.1:0-8143 GCA_964352225.1 uncultured Saprospiraceae bacterium
TTCTTCTTCTTCGGGAGAAATTCTTGTGGTCTTTATTTCTATTTCGTCCAATAAAATTGACAAGGAATCATAATTTCGAGCTAGGGTAAGTTTGTTTTCACTTAATGCTTTGTAAGCCATGATGCTTTCTTCATTTTCATCAGATTTTTTAATACTAGGAACTAAGGGAATTTTAGAAATATTATCTTCCATCAATTCTAAAAACACATAAGGATTATTATCTCGAGAGATCTTAGGGTTTAATCGATTTCGTTTTCCTGCTTTATATCGTCCTTCTAAATAAATAGTAAGCGTGTCATAAAAGCCATAAGGACCAAATTCAAAGTAACCATTTTCATCAGTCATTTTTTCTTCAGAAAGAATATTGTCTGGTTGAGTAAGGAAAATTTTTCCAGGACGAGGCTTGCTAGGTTTTTCATAAACGCCCATTCTTCCTTTGATAAAAACACCTTCTTCCACTTCATATTTTAAATCATAATTTTTTTGACTTAATATATTTTTCCATCGGAATCGTCTCCAACCTCTAGTCATCATGAAATCATCAATGATTTCTTGTTGCATCTGACTGTCTTTTCCAAAAATTAAATCAGAGGCAAATGGAATAGGAAAATCGATATCACTATTCAACAACAACCAAGTTCTTATGTCTCCCGATTGGATATTTAAATGGGTGAATTTTGGAACGATACTTAAACTTATTCTACTATCATCTAGCACCTCAGGAGCAATGGATGTTGAAGAAATTTGTACTTCTATTTCATTTTCTTGACGAGTTTCTAATTGACCTTCATTAAGTGAAATTTCTAGTTGAGTCT
This sequence comes from uncultured Saprospiraceae bacterium, assembly GCA_964352225.1. Taxonomy (GTDB): domain Bacteria; phylum Bacteroidota; class Bacteroidia; order Chitinophagales; family Saprospiraceae; genus CAJQQY01. Next base: position 816 of record CAYGRM010000310.1, read on the forward strand.
TTTCAATATCTGGAGCTATAAAAAATAAGCGTTCCGCTACAGGGGAATCTTGATGATCAAAAAGAGTACAAACAACTACTCCTGGAGCTATAGAATTTTTGGGAACCTTTAACCAGATGAAGGAGTTTTCACTTTCTACCTTTTGGTCTAATAACAACATTCCCCTGAGGCTTAGCACGATTCGAGCACCATCTATTCCTCGAGAGAAATTAGTCTTGGCGAAAATTTTAACGGTATCTTTTTCATGCTTAATATTCAAATGAAAACCTTTTGAAATTGGTTGAGGTAACTCAATTCTTTCCTTGGTCTCTGATAATTCAATCCAAAATTTCTGATTTCCGTTGGGTAAATATTTCAATTTTCCAATTCCATTTTCATTGGAAATAACTTGAATTAATTCTTCTCCATTTTGATCGATTAGATATCCAGCAGTAGCTTGGGGTTCATTGAATTCATTCTCAATTACAAATGCCATTCGGCAAGGTAAACCAGAAACACAATCGCCTCCTTCTGGAAAAAAACGAATATTGTTTTTTCGTTTAATTTGACTTGTTGTAAGTGTATTGTTAGAAACATTCAATGAAGTACTAACTGCTTGCTCATTTTCTTGAATTCCTTCGATAATTTGGATATTTTTTCTAAACAACAAATCAGTCCCCATATTAAGTTGAAAATTAGTATATCCAACAATTTGGTAGTCACCGGGAGGCGTACTTGTTGGAATAGCAAAATCACCAGAGGAATGACCTTGATCAGAAAATAATATTTGATTCAGGATTAGGTCTCCTTGATCGTTTCTCAAGTCTACTTTAATTGCTTTGGTTACGGTTCCAGATAAATGAGTTTGACCATCAACTAAGTAAGCGGCCATCCAAATAGTTTCCCCTGCCGCATAAATATCTTTATCAGTATGAACAAAAACTTTTTCTGGTATTCGGAGGTCTTTATATTTTTTCAATCCAACTTCTACTGGATTTTGTGCATAAAAAAGGGAGAAAGAAAAGGTAAAAACAAATAAAAAAATATTTTTCATAGTTGATAAATTTTGTGAGTATTAGTTTTCAATGTAATCACCTTATTCACTATTTGTTCATTTGGCTTTTAGATTGTCACGTTAATTTTTTCTTAAATATTTTACTTGCAAAATCATTGATTTTATAAGGCTAATGAACTCCAAAAAAAATGAGAACCCAACCGAAGCCAGATTCTCAAATGTTTAGAAAGTCATTTCATTGGATTAAAAATTAGACTTTCATATTTAAACTGAGGTTTATTTCAAAAAAAGACGGGTTAAAAAAGGATTAGAAAACCCGCCTTGGATGAACTTGAAAAAGTTCTAAATAAGTCATCAAAGTAAAATATTTATCTATTTCAGTTCTTTTCTTTTTCTGCTTTTGCAACATTAGATTTTGAACTGTCTGAACCCTGAGATTGAATAACTAAATCAGTAACGGAACTAAAGCCATTGGTCAAAGTCACAAAGTAAATTCCATTAGTAGGTAGTAAAAATTGAATATCATTTTTACCAGTTTTCATGGCAATATTTTTTCGAGTTTGTTCATGACCTTCAGTATCAGTTACTAGTAACTGAAAAATTCCAGAATTATCAACGAAGTATTTCATGTTCACTTCATCTTTTTTATTCTTCACATCCATGGTTTCTAAGTGACACATTCCAAGTGAAACGTAAACTGATTGTTGATTTGAAATTAGGGTTTTGCCATTTTCCACTTTTTTCAACATGTAATGATTATTCCCAAGCATCGGCAAATTATCTAAATACATCAATTGACCGTCTGGAAAATCAGCAGAATGAACTTCCGCAAGTTCATGAAATTGTTCTCCATCTCGACTTCTCAAAATTTTAAACACATCATTATCATTAGTCATTTTTGATTGCCAAATTAATTCTACTCCATTCGTACGAAATCGAGTATCAAAAAAATACAATTGCTCACTTAACAAAGGTACTTTTGCAAATGAGTTAATGCATTTCCCAAAATCATCATATTCACAAGCAACTGTTGCATAAGCAGGTTGGTACAATTGAATAGACTCATCTAAAACTTTTGGACATTCAGCATGTTGACTTAAAGCATACTGAGTAAAAAGAAGTGCCAATAATAGCACAACAATTCTTGGGTGGGTGTTTTTCATAATTATGGTGTTTGTTGATGTTAAAAAATAGTATTTCATCCATTATTTTGTGCTAAGCCAACAAATATTGAAATAGACAAAATGATAAATTAAATACCAGATCTACTTAGTTTGCATGGCAAACTAAAAAGTTTTAAAAGTTTATAGGATTCTTTCGGTGAAGGTTGTTTGGTACTTGAAAAGTACTTTTTAGAAAGGATAACTAGGAAAGGTTAAGTGTTTTCGAAGTTTACCCATAGTATTTTGTTATATTAAAATATTGCAAATATTATGCCGAAAGTTAATTTGTTGGAGGAAATGGACATAAAAATTTTACAAAACAAATACATTTGCAATTTACGTTAAAATGGAATTAAAATCCACTTTGATTAACTTTGTACCTTAATAAAAATAGGAAGTAATTTTCCAAGGAAAAATATAAATAAAAGATATGGCTCGGAATCGACCTGAAGTATTAGAAGAAGACAAAAATAGGAGGTTAAATAAGGAGACTTTTAGCGAAGCGATGAAGATCTTCGAATTTGTCAAACCTTATCGTTGGTCGTTGATTATCGGTATGATCTTACTTTTTGTGAGTAGTATGGTGTTCATGCTTTTTCCATATTTGATTGGAAAAATGATGGATATTGCATCTGGCATTGATTTTCATGGAATGGACTTAGATGATATTTTTTGGTTAATGTTTGTGGTTTTAGCTGCCCAAGGAATAGTGTCTTATTTTAGGGTTTTGCTGTTTGCTCGTTTAAGTGAAAAAGGAATTGCAGACCTCCGGATTGCACTTTATGAAAAGTTAGTTTCTCTCCCAATTGTTTTCTACGAAGAAAATCGAGTTGGTGAATTGATGAGTAGATTGACCTCTGATGTTGAGAGATTGTACAATGCTTTTTCAATTACGATTGCTGAATTTTTAAGACAAATTCTTTTGCTAATTGCTGGATTAATTTTCCTAGGTGTACAAACTCCTGAACTTGCATTTATCATGTTATTAACTTTTCCAGTTGCGGTAATTTTGGGAATGTTCTTTGGTCGTTGGATTCGAACCTTATCAAAAGAACGACAACAATCATTGGCAGACACCAACATTATTCTGAGTGAAACGATGCAATCAATTAGTGTAGTTAAAGCATTTTCCAATGAACTATTCGAGGCCATCCGTTATGGAAAATCAAATGATCAGATGGTAAAAATCGCTTTAAAGTTTGCTAATGGCCGAGCTATCTTTGCTACTTTTATCGTGTCCATTTTGTTCGGTGCATTGATTTTTGTGATTTATGAAGGAGCAGTTTTAATCCAAGAAGGAACGATGACCTCTGGAGGTTTGGTGATGTTTACTTTCGTAACAGCTATCATTGGTGGATCCATTGCAGGGCTAGGAAATTTTTACACGGAGCTTCTGGGAGCAGTTGGTGCAACTGAAAGAATTCGAGAAATCCTTTCCATGGAAAGTGAAGTTGATCCTCATGATCCAATTATCGATCAAGAATTTAAAAGATTTGATGGTAACATCGAATACTCCAATGTCAACTTCCACTACCCTACTCGTGAAGATATCGAAGTGATGAAAGGGATCAGTTTTAAAATAAAAGCTGGACAAAAAATCGCATTGGTCGGACCAAGTGGTGCCGGAAAGTCTACTATTGTTCAGTTACTTTTACGGTTTTATAATATCCAAAGCGGAGATATCAAAGTGGATGGAAAAAGCATCTTCGATTATAATATTTCAGCCTTCCGAAGAAATTTTGCAATCGTCCCGCAAGAGGTGATATTGTTTGGAGGAACGATTAGAGAAAATATTGCTTATGGAAATCCTGATGCTTCTGAAGAATTAATTATTGAAGCTGCCCAAAAATCAAACTCTTGGGACTTTATCCAAACTTTCCCTGAAGGATTAGATACTGTGGTTGGTGAGCGAGGAGTCAAGCTTTCGGGAGGTCAACGCCAAAGAGTTGCCATTGCTAGAGCTATTTTGAAAGACCCTTCTATCTTGTTATTAGATGAAGCTACTTCCGCCTTGGATGCTGAATCTGAAAAGGTCGTTCAAGATGCTTTGAACAATCTTATGGAAGGTAGAACTTCTATTATCATAGCTCACCGCTTAGCGACTATTCGAGAAGTAGATTGCATTTTTGTCATCGATAATGGAAAAATTATTGAACAAGGAACGCACGAAGAACTTTCTGCGATTGAAAATGGAGCCTACTCAGGATTGGCGAAATTGCAATTTGAGAGTGTATAATTTTCTGTTTCAATCGTAAATCAAAATAGCAAATGATTCCATTACCATTTGGAGGACAAAATCGGGAAAAATTAAAAAAGTCAGAATATGCTTTAGGTATTTTAGGGACTTTAATGATTTTTATCGTGGTCTTTCTTTATGCTTTTGAAGTAAAATATTTTAGCAATACATTTGAAATAAAAAGTCTGATCAGTAGATCTTTGATGGTTGGAATATTGGCAGGAATTGCTGCGGGGTATTATTTTTCTAAACAATTTAAGGATGGTTTAGAGAAACTTAAATTGTTTGTTTTTTTCATTGTTATCCCCTTGTTATTATCCCCACTCTTGGGAAGTTTATCCAACCGGTTATTATCTTTTTCTCCAAAACAAAAGACTGAGGTAGAACTTCAAAGTCAAGATGCTTATCTCCAAAGTCGATTCGGACGAGTAAAAACCATAAAAAAGCATGACGGTATTTTTCTATTTTTTATAAAAGATCAGAAAATTGAAAGAGTCAAAACCAAAGAAATTCTTTTCCCTAATTCAAAAAAAGGTGACCGTGTGTACATTGTTACAAAAAAAGGATTTTGGGGTTATGAGTATTTTATTGAGGAGTAATTTTGTTTATTTTTTCACTCGATTTACTGTTCTCTTTCTTCAAAAAACAAACTTTCAAAAAACTTTCACCATAAATTATAATGCCTGAATTACCCGAAGTCAATACTTTCAAACTCTATTTTGATAAAACTTCTTTACATCAGAAAATCGGAGAAGTACAGGTTCAAGATGATAAAATTATGCGCAATATTGATGGCGATGATTTTATCCAAAAACTAACCGGACGAACCTTCATCGATTCATATCGCAGAGGGAAATATCTTTTTGGGAAATTGGATAATGGTGATAATGTACTCTTTCATTTTGGAATGACTGGAGATTTCAAATACTACGAAGACGAAATGGATCAACCTCGGCACGAACGTTTTGCCTTCCATTTTGAAAATGGATATCGTCTAGGATTTGATTGCCCAAGAAAATTGCACGCATTTTATATTTAGAGGATTTGGAAAAATATATTTCAGAAGTTGGACTGGGGGAAGACGCTTTGATTATATCAGAAGCTGATTTTTTGAAAAAAATGGAAGGTAGAAAAACTTCCATAAAAGGATTTTTACTCAATCAAAAATTACTGGCAGGCGTTGGAAACTTGTATGCTGATGAAATTTGCTTTCAAACTCGAATCCATCCTGCATCCACGGTAAATGCTCTAAAACCAAAGCAGAAAAAAGCCATCTTTGCCGCGATGAAGAATATTTTAACCATCGCTGTTGATCGAGCAAGATATTATAAAGAAGAAAAAACAGAAGATGATTTTTTCCAATGGAGAGTCGAAGGAAGTATAGCCCCAAAAGGAAAAGGGATTTGTCAAGTGGAAAAAATTGCCGGTAGAACAACTTATTATTTTAATCGCTATCAAATATTATATCAAATCAAATAGTCAAAAGTTTAGTCGAATTTCAATTCATAAAATTGATTAGTCGAAGAAGACTGTCCATTATTACCACCGCCAAAATATAAAGAGTTTCCTAATACAAAAGCAAATAATTCTTGCTTGTTGGGTACTGGCATATCTAAAATTTCAATCCAAGAATCTGTAGCTACATCATATTCCCATAAATCTGAAAAACTTTTAATTGTACCTGTTATTGGATCACCTTGGATTCCAAAACCAAAATATCCTTTTCCATTATAGGAAAAACTAATTCCATCTCTTCGTCCTCCACCAGGGAAATCATTTTTTTGAAGCCAAGTATTATTCACTAAATCATACTCCCAAACATCTGACCTATTATCGTAAAAAGAATATGCATACTCGTTCCCTAATCCTATATATAGTTTCTCACCAATAATAAAATGAAACATACCCGAATTTCCTTCACAAGGATAGCTCCCAAACGCTGTCCAATTTTGTGTACCTGGATCAAATTCCCACATTCTTTTTTGGTTTAAATCATTTTGACCTCTCCCAATTAAATACCCAGAATTGCCATATGAATATCCTACAGCATCAAGAACAGCACCTATATTGGAGGAATTTCCTGGGAAATTACATTCTAAGCTAAACGCATTATTTTGAAAATCAAAGGAATAAAAAGCTAATTCTCCACTCCCAAAATTCGAATTTCCCAAGCCAAAATATGCCTTTTCATTCAGCACAAAACTGGTAGCATTACTTAAGTTGATTGGAACATTATCTGATAATTTTATCCATGATTTATTGGTAGGATCAAATTCCCAAAAATCCTGATCGTAATTAAAATCCGAATAATCAAGTCCTCCAGCGACATATCCTTTTCCATTTTTAGTAAAAAAAATCATTTGAGTTTTTCCCCCAAAAGGTAAGTCATCCAAACGAGTCAAATTCTCAGGAAATATTTGACCGATAACAACTCTCAATACATAAATATCAGCATCCTCTCCATTGCTGGCAGTTAATTTCACATTGAAAATTCCTAGTTCTTGATATTCATGAATTGGATCTTTTTCAATTGAGGTATTTCCATCTTCGAATTCCCAAAAGAAATCAGTTGCGTTTTCGGAATAATTTCTAAAAGTTACTTTTCCAAATTCAATAACTGGAGTAGTAAATCTAGCTTTGACAGTTTGACTGGAAGAGTCATCTTTACTGCAAGATGATAGGAAAAGCAAAGAATTTATCAAGACGAAAAAAAAGAATCTGGAATAATTCATATGATATTTTAATTTTTTAAATACTTCAAATATAAAGACGTGTTAAACCCTAAAATGGATGGGATTTTTTAGATTTTTTTTTCACAATAATTATTCACTAAACAAAATGTACTACTCAATCCTTTATTATGTATCATTAATCTAAAAATAACCTTCAAATATCGGATATCACCTATTTTACAGAACATTTTATTATTAAATAA
>CAYGRM010000311.1:0-8121 GCA_964352225.1 uncultured Saprospiraceae bacterium
TGCGAGAAGTATTTCTCCAAAAACTGAAAAAACCTATGGAATTAATTTTCCATTGTTTCGATTAGAGATATCGTACGAGCTCATGACTTGCTACGGCAACACTTAAATATTGAAGAAATTGAATTATGTATCGGTGGTTCTTGTGGAGGACATCAAGTCATGGAATATGCCTATTTACTTCCTGATAAAATTAAAAAAATTGCGCTATTAGCAACTAGTGCCAGAGAAACGGCTTGGGCGATTGCAACACACGCAGCCCAAAGATTAGCCATTCAGGCTGACTCTTCATGGCAAGATGATTCTGATCAAGCGGGAGAAAATGGATTGAAGGCAGCACGAGGTATGGCCTTGCTTGGTTATCGTACTTTCGATGCTTATATAAAAACCCAAACGGACGAATTAGAGAAGTTGGACAATTTCAAAGCTGCTTCCTACATTGAATATCAAGGTCAAAAACTACAAGATAGATTCTATGCTCAATGCTACTTTTCTTTGACGAAAACTCTTGACACTCACAACGTAGGAAGGGAAAGAGGAGGCATTGAAACTGCCTTGAATAAATTAAAAATGCCTGCTTTTGTTTTATCCTTGGAAACAGATATCCTAATTCCACCTGTTGAACAATTTCAATTAGCAGAACATCTGCCCAATGCTACTTTTGTATCGTTGGATTCTCCATTTGGACATGATGGTTTTTTAGTGGAAGCGGAGACGATCAATGAACTCTTGATGGAATGGGTTTAATAATGATTATACATATCGTTGATCTAAACTAAATTTCTGTGGATGTTTGGGAGCTATTGTCTTATAAAATTCCATAATTTTTTTCATGTCCGCTTCTAAATTATCTGTAGGATGTAAAACTCCCCCAACACCTGCTATTTTTTTCTCATAATCTAAATAGCCAAAAGTAATCGGCACCTTGGCCATTTTTGCCACATGATAAAATCCCATTTTCCATTCCGTTCTCAATGAACGAGTTCCTTCAGGAGCGATGACCATAGCTATTTCATCGAATTGCTTGAAGAAATCAGCCATTTGTTCGATCTGACTTTTTCGAGGTTTGTTTGGATCTTTTTTACTTCGATCTATCCCTAAAAATCCTAAAGGCTTGGTGATCAAGCTTATCGGAAATTTAGTCATATTGTCTTTTACTGCGATTTTGACTGGAATCCCTAAAACTGCGAATGCTACTCTCACCCAAATACCATCCCAATTGGTAGTATGAGGTGCAGCAATCATCACACTTCTCGATGACTCTTTCGGAAAATTAGGATCTACCGTCCAACCTCCTAAACGGAGCATTATTTTAGCTATTAACTTTAACATATCGTAAAATTAATATTTTGTCATTGATATGAAAGTAAACAAAGAAAAGATTAGATTTTTTTTTCCTAGTCCAAAATAAAAAAAGGAGATAGTGGAATGACTATCTCCTTTTTAATTAATTGAAAATCAAGGTTTTAGAATCTAATTATTCGAAAATCAATGATGAAAATTATTTTTTCAATCAACCTTATTTTTTTACAATTTCGAGCAATTCAACGGTAAAAATTAAAGTCGAATTAGGTGGAATACTTCTAGAACCTCTTTCTCCATAAGCTAATTCAGATGGAATATAAAATTCGAATTTAGCACCGATGTTCATTAATTGAAGTCCTTCTGTCCAACCTTTTATCACTTGATTCAATCCAAATTCAGCAGGCTTCCCCCGTTGGTAGGAACTATCGAAAACAGTACCATCCAATAATTTTCCTTCATAATTAACCTTTACTTTGTCAGTCGCCAAGGGTTTTGCACCGGTCCCTTGAGTAATTACTTTATATTGCAAGCCACTTGGAGTAGAACCCACCCCAGGTTTAATTTTATTATCATTGAGAAATTTCATTCCTGTAGCAGCATTAATAATTGCCTCTTCCTCTTTTCTCTTTTTCTCTTCCCTTTGCCGTTCTTGTTGAGCTTTTTTCATAATAATTTGAGCAGTAGCTTCGTCAATTTTCTGTGACTCTGAAAACTGATCATCAATTCCATTTTTAAGAATATCTTTATTTACTTTCAAATCTTTCATTTGCTTTCCAATTAAGAAACCATAAGCATAAGCCATAGAATCTTGAAATGTTTTTAATTGATTTTCTTGTGCAAATGTATTGTTAGAAAAACTGCCCAAAAATATTAGTGTGGCAAAAGTGTAAATCAATTTCTTCATTTTAATTATTTTTTTGAAAATATAATTTGTGTTTAAAAAAAAAGCAAAAATAGTTTTTTTACGATGGAAAAAAACTTAACGAATGGTTAATTAAGGATATTTTTCATTAAAAAAATATTTAATATCAAAAATTGGGCTAGTTTTTAATTTCCCCCAACTCCCTTGAGGTAATCGATTTACTGAGCAGCAATTGATTCTTAGATTATTTTTTTCCAATTTATTATCCTTAAAATTAGATAAATATAGACTTGCGAAAGAGATTGTCCCATGATTGATATATTTGATTTTTAAACTCGTGCCGATTCATTTCAAAAAAACTTAACCTCCTTACTTTTTCCACACTCTTTTACCTATTTTGGCATTTCATTTTTCTCGAAAAATAAAAAACAAAAAGACCAAAAATTAATCTTGTTCTTTTATATATTTTACTACAATATTTTAAAAAAAAACAATACACTTACATGAAAGTATGCATTGCCGAAAAGCCAAGTGTCGCTCGTGAAATCGCAGCTATTCTGGGAGCAAAAACTCGAAAGGATGGATATTTCGAAGGCAACGGCTATGCAGTTACTTGGACTTTTGGACACTTCTGCACCTTGCTAGAGCCCGACGAATATCAAGCACATTGGAAAAGATGGGATTTCAATTGTTTACCCATGTTACCCGAAAAATTTGAGACCAGACTCATGAAAGACGCAGGGGTCAAAAAGCAGTTTGGCATCATCAAATCTTTATTTAAAAAAGCAGAAGTTGTGATCAATTGCGGTGATGCGGGGCAGGAAGGAGAACTCATCCAACGCTGGGTAATCAATGAAGCCAAATATAAAGGTAAAGTTTTGCGGCTTTGGATTTCGTCCTTGACCTCCGAAGCAATCAAAGATGGTTTCCAAAATTTGATGAACGCCAGTCAATTTGATAATCTATATTTTGCAGGTTTTTCCAGAGCAATTGGTGATTGGATTTTGGGAATGAATGCTACTAGATTGTACACCTTAAAATATGGTGGATACAAGCAAGTCCTCTCCATCGGTCGAGTCCAGACCCCAACTTTAGCGATGCTGGTTCAGCGACATCATGAAATCGCTAATTTCAAACCTGAACCATTTTGGGAATTACAAACCCTTTATCGAGAAGTCATATTTAGTTGTGAAAAAGGAAAATTTCTCAAAAAAGAAGATGGAGACATTGCACTAGACAATGTAAAAGATCATCCCTTCACCATCATCGAAGTCATCAAAAAAAATGGAAAGGAAACGCCTCCTCGTTTGTTTGATTTGACTAGTTTACAAGTTTATTGTAATAAGCGATTTTCCTATTCCGCAGATCAAACTCTAAAAATCGTACAAAAACTCTATGAACAAAAAGTGGTGACTTACCCAAGGGTGGACACTACTTTTTTACCCAATGATGTGTATCCAAAGATTGGCGGAATTTTACAAAAAATGAATTCTTACAGTCAATTTATTCAGCCACTAATGGGCAAACCAATTCGGAAATCTACCAAAGTTTTTAATGATAAAAAAGTAACTGATCACCATGCCATTATTCCAACAGGTTTTGAAAAAAATCTAGTTTCGCAAGAGCAGAATGTGTACGATGCCATCGCTCGAAGATTTATTGGTGCTTTTTATCCTGATTGTTTGGTGGCGAAAACGACCGTTCGAGGAGAGTCTAATGAAGTGACATTTAAGGCACATGGAAAGGAAATTTTAAAAGAAGGCTGGCGAGTACTTTTTCCAAAACCTAAAAAAACGACTACCTCTTCCGACTCAGATTCGGACACAGATTCTGATGATGATCAAAAGAAAAAAGAGGAAGAAGAAAGAATTTTGCCCAACTTCCAAAAGGGTGAATCAGGGCCACATGACCCGTCTTTATTAGAAAAAGTGACTTCTCCACCCAAAACCTACTCAGAAGGAACTTTACTGCGAGCGATGGAAACAGCAGGTAAAAGTGTAGATGATGACGAGCTCCGTGACTTGATGAAGGAGAATGGAATTGGTCGTCCGTCTACTCGTGCAGCAATTATTGAAACCTTATTTCGAAGAAAATATATCGAACGAAAACGAAAGCAAATTCTGCCTACCGAAACTGGCATTCAACTGATCGACATCATCAATAATCCCATGTTGAAATCCGCCGAACTCACCGGTCAATGGGAAAAACAATTACGTGATATTGAGAACGGCGAATACTCTCCCAAAACATTTATTGACAATATGAAAGGTATGGTTACGGAACTTGTCGATGAAGTGAGAATGGCAAAATCAGTCAAAATTTTTTCGGATGCAAAACCAGATACTAAGTTTGCTAAAACGAAAAAACCTACTACTCCAAAAAATAAAATCGAAGGAGCTACTTGTCCAAAATGTCAGCAAGGAAAATTATTAAAAGGGAAAACGGCTTATGGCTGTAGTCGCTGGAAAGAAGGATGTAAATTTCTTTTACCCTTTTCATTTATGGCTAAAAAAATACCTGAGAAGCAATTGTCTCGACTCATTGCTCAAGGTTCGACTATCCAAATCAGAGGGTTTAAAAAGGATGGGAAAAAAGTAGATGGCAATCTAAAGTTCAATGATAACTACGAGTTATTTTTAAAAGAAAAAGCAGCTCGAAAGGTGGGTAGCCAACAACTTAAAACTGCCTCGATAAAATCCAATAAGGACAAGATGCTTTGCCCAAAATGTGGCATTGGGAATGTGGTCAAAGGAAAAACTGCTTACGGTTGTAGCACTTGGCAAAATGGATGTACTTGGCGTTTCTCATTTGATGAGGTTAGAAAAAGGGCGGAGGGGAAAACGATGACTAAGGAGTTGGTGGAGAATATTTTGAAAGGATTGCGTTAATTATTTTGTAATGAAAAGTATAAATTTTGGATTGCAAAAAGAATTTGGCTCTTAAACAATTCTCGTGAATTTTAGGAACTCCAAAATAACGTTAGTATTTTTTACCACATATACACATAGAAAACATAGTCCTCAGAACAATTACAGTTTTCTATATGCCCTATGTACCTATGTGGTAAAAATGCATTTTAATAGTTCACAGGATTTGTCATAGAACCTAGAATTTTGATATCCATTTAATCAATTTTATTACAAATTGACAACGAATGAAGAATAAATATTTCAAGAATACTTTTGTAAAAGTGTTATTCATAATGTTAGGAACATTTCTTAGTTTAATTCTTATTTACTCTTACCTTGATTTGTTTTTTTTTTATAAACCTATGGAATATGGAAAAGAGTATTCAGGAATAATAAAGTCAAAAATAGTTTCGAGATCAAATTCATTAATTTATCTTAATAATGAAAAGCTAATAATTCTTAGTTCTAGTAATGAGATGTATTCTCCATCTAATTTATGTTTATTTATAACAACTGGAGATTCATTGATGAAGCCTGCATCTAGTGATACGCTCTATATACATAGTCAGAAAAAAGTATACTCTTTTGTTGTAAACTACCCACAATAATGTAAAAACACTCCTTTTACCTCCCCATTTCCCTACAATTTCCTAACTTCGCTAAACAAAAAACAGACAATCGCATTTTAGATGATACAATGAATTACAAATTAATTTTCCTTTTTCTTCTTTTCACTTGCTTAGGCTTTCAGTCTTCGAAAAAAGCGCCGCTTTCTGCTCGAATTGCCAATTATGAGATTGATGTTAAATTAGATGTGGAGCAAAAAAAATTAATTGCCCACACTAAGTTGATTTGGAAAAATCCATCGACTGATACTGTTTCTGATTTACAATTCCACCTTTATTATAATGCCTTTAAAAATTCGAAATCTACCTTTTTTAGTGAGCGAGGATTGCCCGACCTGTTTAAAACATCCCTTCAAGAGGACTGTAATTGGAGCTGGGTAGAGATTGAAAATATGACCGATAGTGATGGAAATGACTTGGCTGCTAATATGCATTTTATTCAACCTGATGATGATAACAAATCAGATCAAACAGTTTTGAGAGTACCACTTCCACGATCAGTTTTGCCGAATGAATCTATCGAGGTTGAATTTGATTGGATTGCAAAAATTCCAAAAACCATGATTCGAACGGGTTACAATAAAGACTTCTACTTCATGGCTCAATGGTATCCGAAAGTTGGCGTTTACGAGTCTGCTGGAATGCGGTATGCAGAAGAAGGAGGCTGGAATTGTCATCAATATCATTCAAGCGGAGAGTACTATGGGGAGTTTGGTAATTACAACGTGTCGATGACTGTCCCTGAAAATTTCATGGTCGGTTCAAGTGGGACTCAACCTAATCCTCCTAAAAATAATGGAGACCAAACGAAGACTTGGACATTTGAAGTCGATGATGTAATTGATTTTGCTTGGGGCGCATCTCCTCATTTTGTAGAGAATAAAATGAATTGGAAAGGGATCGAAATTCGACTCCTCACCTACCCTGAACATGTACATTTTAAAGAGCGTTATTTTTTCATCTTACCCATAGCATTAGAATATTTTGAAGAGAATTTTGAGAAATATCCTTACCCAAGTTTGACGATTTTGGCACCTCCTTATCATGGGATTTTTACAGGCGGAATGGAATATCCAACTTTAATTACGACTTTGAATAGTTGCTTGCTTCCTGAGGGTGTTCGCTCGACGGAAATCCTAGCTGTCCATGAATTTGTTCATCAATATTTTCAGCAAATAGTAGCGACCAATGAAATGGAAGAAGCTTGGATGGATGAAGGAATCACCAATTTTTATGAAGGAGTAATTATGGATAAAGTTTATGGGGAGAAGTCTTCCACCATCGACTTTATGGGCATTCGAACTGGAAATGCAGAAAGTGATCGAGTGAGTTATTTTAATATGGAAAATCCTGCCATCGCCCCGAATTCATTGAATAGTTGGGAATTTCCAGGAGGTTCTTACCATACGATTCAATATAGCAAATCGGCGGTGTGGTTAAATACTTTAAAAAGAATCGTTGGAGAAAATACCTTCAAAGAAGTTATGCAAACTTATTATTTGCGATGGAAATTTAAGCATCCGAGTGCGAATGATTTTGTAGATGTCGTGAACGAAGTTGTGGCTAAAAATCATCCAGATGAATTTGGAGAAGGTATGGATTGGTTTTTCCAACAAGTACTTTACGGGACTGAAATTTGCGATTATGCCGTTACTGCCATTTCTAATAACAATAAAATTACATCTTCTGGAATCTTCGATAATTTAGAAGAGTGTAAACAATCTGAAGAGGCAAAAAACAAAAATGGAGAAGCAATTATTTCATCAAGCGTAGAAGTTCAAAGATTTGGCAGCATGACTTTACCGATGGAAATCTTAATCCAATTTGAAGATGGAAAAGAGGTCTTGGAAAATTGGGATGGAATGTCTACCATGGAAACATTTACCTACGAAAGCACTCAAAAGATTGTGTGCGCAGAAATAGATCCTCAGCAAAAAATATTCATAGATAAGAATTTTCTCAATAATAGTTATACCACGAAACCTAATCCAACTGGTGTGCGAAAATATGTCAATGAATTCATGTTTTGGATGCAAAATGCAATGGAAGGATTGGGGATGTTGATTTAGAAATTAAGTATCGGATACCTTGCCGATACTTTTACACCAAAAAAATGGCAGTAATAAAATCCTACCAATTAGGTTGGAAAAAAGTTTGGAAAAATAAAAGAATGTGGGTACTGCTGTACCTACTTAATTTTGTATTTGCATTGTTATCAGCTGTTCCTTTCTCTGGATTTTTAAGTAAATCATTGGGGCATACGTTAGCGACTTCCAACATGTTAGATGGATTCGATTATACTTTTATTTCAGATTTGATGCGAGAGTATGGAAGTGGATTTTCGGTGGTGATGAATTTGTCTTTGGGAATAATCTTATTGTTTTTTATCTTTTCGATTTTTTGGATGGGAGGAATTTTATCT
>CAYGRM010000312.1:0-8115 GCA_964352225.1 uncultured Saprospiraceae bacterium
AATAATGATAGTTGAAAACATAAGAATTATTTTAATTGAAGAAACAAGATGTAATTGTTTTTTTGGAAAAGCAAATTTTATAAAAAAATCAGGTTTTCAATTTTTAATAAATTACGATGAGCAAATGGTACTACAATTCAGGTTTTATTGTTTCCTAGAACTTCCAGAACTTTGAGTTCTGGAAGTTCTTTGAGCCAAAACTACCTCATAAATTAAACGCTTGCCAAACTACTTCATCAGGAATCGGTGCCTCCAACTTAACTACTTCACCAGTAACAGGATGGTGAAATTCCAATTTCCAAGCATGCAAATGAATAGACCGATCTTTGTTTCCTCTTTTAAATCCGTATCGTTCATCACCTTTAATGGGACAATCTATGGTGGCAAGTTGGGCTCTAATTTGATGATGACGACCAGTTACTAAATTAATTTCGAGCAAATGATAATTATCAATCGAAGCTATTACTTTATAAGTTAACTCTGCTTTTTTGCTATTCGGTTTTTCATCATCATGAGCGAATGCACGATTCTTTTTTTGGCTTTTCAACAAATAATGAATGAGTGTTCCTTCTTTTTCAGGAGGAGAATTTTTGACGACAGCTAGGTAAGTTTTTTTAATGGTTCGATTTTGAAACTGTTCATTTAGTATCGCAAGACATTTTTTATTCTTGGCAAATAATACAATTCCAGATGCGGGTCGATCCAATCGATGAATAAGATAAAGTTGAGACTTGGTATAAATTTCAGCAATATCCAACAATGCTTTATCACCTGAGCGATCTGACTGCGTAGGTAATCCAGCAGGTTTATTTAACGCAATAAGTTGATTATTTTTGTAGAGAACACTTTCGGTGATTTGCATAAAATGTTTTATTTGAAAAAAATGTTTTGAATGTATTTTTGTTTTTTGCCTCAGATTAGGCAAAAAACTATAATCCAAAAAGCTCTTGAACGATTAAACCATTTTTCATTCTCGGTTCAAACCAAGTAGATTTTGGAGGCATCACGCCGCCAGTATCTGCGGTGGTCAAAAGGTCTGACATTTGGGCTGGAAAAAGACAAAATGCTACCTTGGATTCTGATTTTAGCGTTTTGACTCGAATAGCTTCTATTCCTTCTGTCCCTGAAACATACTTAATTCGAGTATCTGTTTTTACATCTACTATCCCTAAAATATCTTTCAAAACTTTCTCATCTAGTAAACTAGCATCGAGAACAATCTTTTGATTTGTAAATTCTTGAAGAACTTCTGGTCGCCATTTTAGAAGAAACCATTCTTTATTCAAAAACATAATAATTTCATGTTTCCGTTTTGGTTTCATTGGTTCTTCAATAATTTCAATTTCAAAAACTTGAGAAAGTTTTGCCATAAACTGCGTCAAAGTAATATCTCCCGATGCATCAACAATTCGATTGTAATCAAAAATATCCAACTGGTCTTCTGGAAAAAAAGCAGCCAATAAATTTTCGTAAGGATTAGCTTTTTTCTTCTTTTTGGTTCGAGAATATAACAATGCACTTGCGGCAGAACGATGATGCCCATCAGCAATGTAAGTTTCAGGGATTTTCTTTTCAAAAAGTTGTTGAATTCTTTCTATCGTATTCCCATCATTCACTTCCCAGAGGATGTGAGTAGAGTTTTCGTTTTCGAAATGAATAGAATAATAGGGATCATTTTCTTCAATATACTTTTCAAATAATTGGTTTAGTTTTTTGACTTTTGGATAAATCAACAAAACAGGTTTGACGATCGCTTTCCGATTCATCATCAAATACATTTGTCTTTGCTCGGTAGCTGCTAATGTATTTTCATGTTTTTTGATATTTCCGTTTAGGTATTCATTGATATCTGCACATGCGACTAACCCTGTATGATTTCGCGTTGGCGATTTGATACGATAGATGTAAACTGACTCTTGCGAAGCTTTATTATAGAAGCCACTTTCCTTATAGGAAACATATTCTTCTTTTACTGTTCCGAAAAAAGAATCATTGGAAGCGATATAATCTGTATTAGGATAGATCGCTTGAAATGGTCGAATCTTCATGAATTGGTTATCTGTTTTTCAGTTTTATTTTAAAAATAAGACTGGGCTTGGTTCAAAATGGTTAGGTAAAATTTCGAGCGGCAATTTAAGCAATTCTATTTTCCCAAAATAGAAAAAGGGCAAATGAAGTTTAAATACTTCATTTGCCCTTTTTAATATAGAACTGTAAATCTTTATTTTATCATATTGATAAAAGATTTCATAAACCAATTAGAATCCGCCTTAATCAAGGTATCAAGTAAAGAATCCGCCTTGGTGGAAAACAGTTTGATATCTTTGACTACTTTACAAAATTCATCTGATTCATTACATTGTCCATTTACTGCGGAAACTTCATCAAGTATCTTAAGGACTGGTTCTAATTCTTTCTTCTTTCTTTGAATAACTATCTTTTTGACAACTTCCCACATATCTTTCTCTGCTACAAAAAATTCTTTTCGTTCTCCTGATTTTAGTTTTTTATAAACCAATCCCCAATCCATTAATTGTCGAATATTCATATTGGTATTTCCCATCGAAATATTCAAGTTTTCTTTGATATCCATTGCACAAAGTGGTTCGGGAGCGATGAGCAATAAGGCATGAATTTGTGCCATGGTTCGATTGATTCCCCAGTTAGAACCTAGAGTTCCCCAAGATTGTATAAACTTATCTCTGCCGTCTTGTAATTCCATCATATAATAAGTTTGAGATTCTGTAAATATAAATTTTACGTAGATGTGAAGTAGTTTATCTTACTTTCAATAGTTTCTGAAAGTTACTGTTTTCAATAGTTAAATCAAATTAAAGGGAAGATTGTTTAGATTTTTTTTTAAAAAAGAAAGACGAAATTATTTTTGAGGAGTTATAAAGTTATATGTTATTAGGTTACTGATACTCAGTTTGCCATTTAAGTGAGTTAAAATAGCCTAATAACATATAACGCTATAACCATAAATTACCCACCAACCATTGCTCTCATTATTTCGGCACACATGATCGCTCCATAGGTTCCAATTGCATATCCTAGTACTGCCAACAATGCTCCCACAGGTGCTAACGAAGGACTAAATGCAGAGGCCACAACTGGCGCTGATGCTGCACCTCCAACATTGGCTTGACTTCCCACCGCAACGAAAAAGAAAGGTGCTCTGATTAATTTTGCCACTAAGATTAAAAGTGTTACATGTACTAACATCCAAATAATTCCAATTCCAAATAATCCTAAATTTGCCCATACTTTTCCTAAATTCATATGCATTCCTATTGTCGCAACTAGAATGTAAATGAAAATTGATCCCCAGCGAGATGCACCAACTCCTTCTAATTTTCGAGCTTCCGTAAATGATAAAAACAATCCAATCGTTGTCGAAATTACAATCAACCAAAAGAAGCCAGACATTACAGAACTAAATCCATTTTCAACTAAAGAGCCTGCAGATAATTCTGAAGTGCCATCAGCATTTTCAATCATATATTTTGACGCTTCATTCATTTTCCCAAAAAAAGGCGCAATCAAATCCGCTCCAACATGCGAAACACCAACTGCTCCAAATGCAACTGCCAACATAATAAAAAGTGTGGTCGTAGTCGGTATTTGAGCAATACTTGCGCTATATTCTGCCACTCGTCTTTTCAAATCTTCAATTGCTGAAGTATCTGCCTTGAGCCAATTATCAATTCGCTCGGTGATACTTGCTCCATACAAAAGAAAGCCCATCCAAATATTTGCCACCACGATATCGACTACGAGCATGATCGCAAAAACTTCATTTGGTACTTTATAAATAATTTTCATTGCATTTTGATTAGCACCTCCTCCAATCCAACTTCCTGCAACCGTTGACAAACCATTTGCAATCTCCATGGAATTTTCACCCAATACACTTGGGAAAAAGTTTATCGCTGCAAAAAGGGCAATCGGGCCACCGATTACAATACCTAAAGTTGCAGTCAAAAACATCACAATTGCTTTCCAACCTAAATTCATAATTGCCTTAAAATCAATGCTCACACAAAGCAAAACTAAACTGGCTGGCAACAAATATCTCGATGCAACAAAATATAATTGTGAATGTCGAGTGTAGGAATTAATCACTCCTTTTTCTACTCCATTTTTTTCCAACATCAATTTTATATCATCATAAGAACCTGACTTAAAAATAGATGCTACACTTTCAAAATTAGCTTTCATCACTTCAGGAACCACCAAACTCAAATCTTTGGCATAAGCTAACAATGAATAATCAAACCAATCTGAGGCGATTAATCCCAATGGATAATATAAAATTGCGGGAATAAAATAACACAATAGCAAAGCAGGAACAAACTTGTAGAATTTTTTCCAACCAGGAGAATCCAAACTATGTGTGTAAAAAATAGAGGCTAAAACAAAAAGTAAAATGCCTAAGACAACTGCATCATTAGTGACGATTGGTTCCATAATCTTCGTTTCGTTTTGAAAATAAATATAAGGTCAAGGCTAAAGATAGAAATAAATTAAATTTAAAATAAAAACCCGTTCTACGAATTCGTAAAACGGGTCTTTGTTATATAAAACAATGTTGCGATTAATTCATCTTAACTAATCGCTTTGTCTTTTGACCATAGTCAGTTTGGATCCGATAATAGTAACTTCCTGATGGCAAATCATGCCCTTCCATTCTAACTTGATGAGTTCCGGCATTGAATTTTTGGTTAGTTAAAACTTTTAATTCACTTCCGATGACATCATATAAACTAATTTTTACCCAACCAGACCTTACTGTAAATTCTATATTAGTAGATTGATCAAATGGATTAGGGTATGCATTCAATTCCAGTTCTCCTTCCTTTAAAATATCATGTGCACTCACCGAATCACAATTTTCCAAAATTGGTAAATGTTGAAAATCATCGTACAATAAATCTTTGACTACCTGCACTTCCACATCAAACCAATCGATCAAGACCGTTCCATAAACTGATCTAAAATCAAATTGCATGGGCACCCCTTCTTGGTTATCTACATCTGGCGAAATTTCAGGATTATCTCCTAAGACTGCTGGATTGACACATGATCCAAAAAGCATCATTGGTGCAGCAGTTCCGTGATCTGTTCCTAGGCTATCGTTCGACCGAATTCGTCTTCCAAACTCAGAATAGACCATCCCAACCACTCGTTGATCCAAACCTAATTGTTCCAAATCATCTTGAAATGCACAAATTGATTTTGATAAACTACTCAATAAATCAGCATGTGCTCCAACTGTTGAGTCAGCACCATCCACTTGCAAAGCATGTGTATCAAACCCTCCTAGGTTGACGACATAGACTTTAGTTTTTAATCCGCCAGCAATTAATTTTGCGACAATTTTCAACTTACTAGACAATGCGTCATCATCTGAATACTTTGTGGAAAGATTGGTTCCATTATCATTAGCAGTTTGAATGACATCATTGTATGCATTAGTTTGCACGATGCTATCAATCAAAAACTCAACTTGATCTCCATAACAGGAGTCTGGTAAAGTTCCATTTACTGGTGTTGCCAAAGCCGATAAATTATTAGGATCAACAAGTGCCATACTGAAATTTCCCCCCATCCCTTCACACGTTTGAGTGACTTGCGAACCAACTGTAATCGCTAATGGATCTGGATATTCTGCATTCGGATATCCCGTTGGAAAACCAGCATGTATGGTTTCAAAATATCGCCCCAACCACCCAGTATTCAAATATTGATCAGCTGCAGATCCTGAGGTCCAAATATCAGTTGATCGAAAATGTGAACGATTTTGATTGGGATAACCCGCACTTTGAATGATGTTTAATTTCCCACCATCAAATACATTTTTCAAATCGCCCATCACAGGATGGAATCCTAACGTATCGGTCAAGTCTAAAATGGAATTTTCAGGAATGATCACATTTTCTCGAACTTGAATTAAACTAGAATATTGATCTTTGGGAATCAACATATTCAATCCATCATTTCCTCCATCTAATTGAATTAAAACCAACACTTTATCAGAGTCCGTATTCAAAGTATTAAAAAACGGATTATTTAAAGCGGAAACATTTACTCCTCCTAACAAAACAGGAACAGATGCCGCAGAACTTCTTTTTATAAATGTCCTTCTTTTCATAAGAACTTAATTTTAAGATTTTTAATAAATAAAATTTGAATTTTTAAAAAACGTGCACAAGTAAAAGAGGATCTCTAAATTTAGATTTGCTCTCTTACTTCAGCTACATGAGATAAACCTCAGGCATTTTCAGCATCGTTTTTACTAAGCTTTTGAGCTTGTTTTCAATAGCTGGCTCAAGACTTATGTTACCTGTGCTGTAATCCAAGTATTCATCTTGCCACTCTGGATTCGTAATTCCATGAGTATTTTTTAACGAAACCACTTGCTCTTCAGCTAATGGTTGAGCAAATAATATACTCGCGATTTCATTGATCAAATCATCAGGATCAGCTGGATTATCCAATGATGCTGTAAAGTTGAGCACATTAAGTTTCACTTGAAATCCAGATACATTAAACCCTTCAGACAATACATCAGAATAATTCATTCGCACAGGTAGGGTAACTGCGTTTATCCAAATTTTATAATATTGAGGCGCTTGATAATAAGCTTTCCATCCTGCAACATTTGGGTGAGCATACATGACCATTTCTAGGGGAGCCATTGCCGTAAACAACCTTCTCAAAATGTTGTACTCTTGCAAAATATCAGGATTAAGTTCCAGTTCAAAAGTATTGACCATTTTAAATAAATAATCAATTGGGTGAGTAATCATACAGCCTCGAACTGACATGTCGTAAAAATGTTCGCTTGATAAAAGTGCCATGATTGCAGGCTCAACATCATAATTATCAGCAATCAACATCTGCGCCATTGGCTCGATAATATTCGCTTCGACATCACTATTAATATCAAAGTGTACAAACCAACGATATAGTTTTCGAGAAAGAAAACGAGCGACCTCATCCTTTTGAAAAATGATGTCGATGACTGTTTTATATTCCTCTTCATTGCCATTCGAAATGACTACATTATTAAATCGATGAGATAATTGTTTATCATCGGTATCATGACGATTGACTACAAATCCTGCTTTCACTTGCGTCAAATCATTAATATCAAAATGCCTCCACCCTGTCAATGCACGTGCGATTTGCACCACATCATCTTCTGTATAATTCGTGTAATCACCTGGCCCAGCCGCATCTCCTTTTCCAATCGTAAAAAGTTCTAACAATTCTCTTGCATAATTTTCATTGGGAGCATTTTTCGAATTTTGTGTCCCATTCAAATATTGCAACATCGAAGGGTCAATCGTAATTAGTTCTACCAATTCTTTAAAATTCCCCAAGGCATTTTCCCTCAATAAATTCATATAAGTATACTGAAATCTCGAATCATTAGTATCCGCCACCACAAAATGATTATGCCAAAACAAAAGCATTTTTTCTCGAATATTCATCCCTGATTCTCGAAAAGCTTTGAATGACCAAGCTTGCAAAGATCTCTTTCGAGCACCATTCAAACCAGGAATTACGAAGTTCGTAGGCTCATCTATCCAAGACTCGCCATTAGCAATATTGGGATCATTTTCAAAATTATAATAAATCGGATCGGCAGGTAGTGGTTGGTTTTCAAAAAGCAAACTTATAGTTGCATCCAATCCGTCAGAAGTAGCTTGTTTAATTTGAGCATAAGTTGGACCAAAGGTGGTTCGACGAAGCAAATGTGCAGCCTGCTCAAATCCCCAAACTCCCGTGTAAGGAGTAAAAGTATTCGTCACCGTAGCTGTTGCTGTCGTTTTTTTGGAAACAGATTTTTTCTGTTTTCCCATTAATAATGCGAGTGAAGCTCTTCGATTCATATGCATTGATTTTAGTTTTGAAAAAATAAAAGTACATTTTGAGCGGTGTACTTCAAGAGTGAATTTACATTAGATTAGGGAAAGAAAAGGGTTGTTAATTTTGAGATCAAAAATTAGACCTCTCAATTTAAGAAAGGTTTAACTTAACTTGAAAGAAAATTTCAAATCTTATTTTATTATTCTTTTTTGAGAAAAAAGTGTACCACGATTATAC
>CAYGRM010000313.1:0-8088 GCA_964352225.1 uncultured Saprospiraceae bacterium
CTATTAATGTGGATGTGAGTTCTCAATTTGTGAATGATCCAGATTTATTTAAAGTGAAAGGTATTCAGACTTATCAAAAATTATCAGAGGGTGTTGGGCTTGAAGTACGTCATAATATATCAAAAAAAGCTTCGATTGAATTTGGAGTATCCATGAAAGGAGTTCGTTTTTTTTTGGCCAAGGAAGACGAAAATAAATTTCCAGTTGATTACTTTTTCAAACAGGAATTTCAAACCAAAACCATTCATCATATTTTCGGAAGTGTATTTTCTCAATTTTATAAATTTATTAAAAGTGAACTATCTGGAGATTTTGTAAATATTGAAATTCATTTTTTGAGAGAAAAAATATCCAAAGACTTTGAAAGAAACTTTACAATCGAAGATGATCAGATGGAAGGTTCTCTTGTCATTTTACATCGAGAAAATATTACAGGTGGTGAATCTCAAATTTTAGAGAAGAAAAAAGAGGGTGCAACAGAAGTCATTTTTCAACAAAAATTAGACGCTGGTGATTTTGTTTTTGTAAAAAATAAAAACGGAAATTTGAAAAATATTCTTCATCAATTAACTCCAATAAACTTGAAAGATGAATCAAAAGAATTTGGTTGGATTGATGTGATGCGATTTGAAGTTATTGAATAAGGTTAGGTTGATTCTCTTTTTTCATTTTCGATATCTCTGATCACCGATTTCACCATATTCATTTTTGATAAGGCTCCATGCGATAAGAATTTGATCATCCTATTTTCCTTGAATCTCAACTCGTTAAATATTTGTTCGGCAGAATATTTTTGCTCATACAAACCAGCTACCTCGTCATAGAATTTTTCTAAAAACAAAAGTTTCTTTTTCAATTTTGCTTTCCCATTTCTAAATTGCGGATTATGTCCACAAAGCATCACCTCAAAATCTAATCCTAGAATTCTTTTGATTGAATTAATCTGATCCAGAGTACTTTCATTTTCCAGAAAATAGGCAATGTAGGAATTCACATATAGATCTGAAGAAAATAACCATTTCCTATTGGGTTCATAAAGTGCTACCATGTCAACTGCGTGTCCAGGAATTGGGATTATTTCAAATTGGAAATGTTCTGTTTTAATAAAGTTCGATTTTGGATGGATATTCTTAAAAGCGGGTCGACTGCCCCAAGTCATTTTTTGAGCAAAACTAATGGGTGGTGGAGACTTCATTAGTTCGCTGCACAAGTCCGAAGCATAAACTGGACAATCAAAATGAGATTGTATTTTGGCAATATTTCCAGAATGATCTTCATGATGATGAGTGATAAAAATTTGCTTTACAAGAAGGTTTTGAACTTGATTAAAAATTTCAGAAGCCATTTTGGTATGGCCAGTATCTATCATTAATCCATCGATAAAATATAGGTGAGAGAATAATTTAGGTTTTCCAAAAAAGGATTTCCCAAATTTAAATCCTTTAATTTCCTCAAATTCAAACGTCTCAATTATCGTCATTGTTAAATGCCATTACTTTTTTATCAACCCATTTCTGCTACTCGAATCATGGTATCCTCCACTTGCTGAACTAACTCAATGTAGCGAGGATCACGCTTGGTCGAACGATCTCTTTTCAATGGCAAATCAACATGAATGTGCTCTACAAATCGAGACGGAGCTGACTTCATAATGTAAATATCATCTGCCAAATAAACTGCTTCGGGAATATCATGCGTCACAAAAACAATCGTTGGATGATACTCATTCCAAATATCCAATAACAAATCTTGCATCTGTAATCGAGTACTGACATCCAATGCACCAAACGGTTCGTCCATCAGAAGGATATCGGAATTCGCCAATAAACTCCTGGCAATCGCCACCCTTTGCAACTGTCCACCTGAGAGAGTTGGGTATTGAGCATATTTATTTTCATGACCTGCAAGTCCAACTTTGGTGATGAGTTCCATGGCTTTGGCATCTCGCTCAGCTTTAGAAACACCTTTATATTGCAATGCCAAACCGACATTATCCAAGACGGATAACCAAGGCAAAGATGAGTATTGTTGGAAAACCATACTTACTCGATTGTCTTTACCGATGTGTTTATCTTTGAGTAATAATTTTCCTTCGCTTGGTTGTTGCAATCCTGCCACATACCTAAGTAGAGTTGATTTTCCACAACCAGACATTCCTAAAATCACGATAAATTGTCCTTGGGCAGGTTTATCCTCTACCAAAAAATCTAGGTCTTTGATAATCCAATTTTTTCCACCATCGTAACTCTGGCCTATGCCTCGCATTTCGATGATGTTATCTAATTCTGAATCTTGAAAATTAGGCATTTTTGTTTTTATTTTTTTCTAAAACCTGACCGTTTTAAAATCATTCTTGATGAATTCTTTTTCTCCATTTGGTAAAATTCCAATAGCGATCACTTCTCCTTCTAATCCTCTTTTTTTCAAAGTAGATTCATATTCAAACATATTTTGGTTAATCTCAGAATACTTGAAAGGTAAAATCATTTGCTTTTGATATCCCAAAACTCCAAACATTCCAGATTGCTCGACCATATATTTGGATCCTAATCTTTTTATAAAATCATATTCAAGAGGAAGTAAAATTTTATTTTCTAAACTGAGTATTCCTTGTTTTCCGTTTTTCTCCACCAAGGCGTGTCCTTCAAAATCAAAAGGAAATTCAATTTTTTCATACTCTAATGGAATGATAAATTCATTCTTCATATTTACGATTCCTTGCTTTCCCTCGTTTTTGACAAAAGCGATTTCATCAGATCGAATCTTGCTTGGACTTAATTGATCGTATTCAAATGGCAATAAGATTTTAAAATCTGGATAGGAAATCAAACCTTCCTTCTCCCCTTTTTTTAATCTAATATATTTTCGATACGTTCTGACAATTGAATCAAATTCTATCGGGTGCCAAGATTGTTTTTTCAGTTCAAAAAAACCAGAGACGCCATCTAATTTTCCAGAGACCAAATAAAGCTGAACAAATATTTGAGTACTTAAATCAGTATATTTTATCGGCATCAATTCCTCTCCTTCAAAATCAAAATATCCTTCGAGTGAATTTTTTCTTACCCAAATCCTTTTATGGACAACGGCAATACTATCAAATTCAAATGGTAAGATAGTTTCAAAATCTTTAGTTACTACACCCCACTTTTCAGTTTCTTTGTCAGAGGCAATGATTAGATGTCTGACTTTATGAATCACCTTGAAATCAACGTGAGAAATGGCCTTCTCTTCTTTTTTTAATTGAGGTGCTGGTTTTTCTTCTTGTATTTCCATTTGGGAAAAAACAAAGTTCGAAAAAATCAACAGTAAAAAAAGAAATGAATATTTCATATAATTCTAAGCTTTAGCATTCTGAGCAATCTTAAACTCCCCATACAACACAAACACAATCCCTCCAATCAAAATCACCGGCAACAACGAACTCATGATCCAACCTGCATTTGGCAAAATCACTTGCAACAACAACGAAAATAATACGCCTCCCAAAATTAAAAGTATCCCCGATTGAGATTCTTTTAACCCAGTTGGCTGTGTATTTAAATATTTGTGAGGAAAAATCCTTTGGTCAATAAATTGGAAAATTCGGTCTTGTAAAAACCCGATAATGATGATCACAATCAAGCCTGCAAATACCTTTTCAATTTGTCCTTGCCGAGCTTTGATGTACATTAAGGAACCAATTCCTCCTTGTCGATTCAATAATTCAGCAATGATGATATAAGTCCAAGAAATCGCTGTCAACACTCGAATATCGTCCATCAGGCGAGACATCACAGACGGAAAGTAAACAGTTTTGATAGTTTGCCAATCAGTTGCACCAAGGGTGAAAACAGTTTTCAAATAAACATTTTCCACTTCAAAAACTCGCTGCGAAACCACCGGCAATAAATAAACTAAAATACCAAAAGCCAAAAAGGCAATCTTCATCTGATCTTCTATTCCGAACCAAATGATAAACAGTCCAGTCAAAGCAGTCAATGGTAAAAATCGCATCGCATCCACTTGCTTGCTAAATAATCCCTTGAAAAGGGGAAATAATCCAATCAAAAATCCAATGGGAACTGCAATAAAAATCGCCCAAAAATATCCTTGAATATTCAACCAAAGTGATCTTCCTGTTTGCTGAAATAATTTGTCTTCTTTGATCAGTTCGGGAAATGATTGAACGACTTGGAGTGGAGTGGGAAATAATGGATAGACCTTTTCAAACTCCGTTGCATTGGCAAAATTGATCGAGTCTACTCTAGCAATTGAATCCAAATATTGTCGATGAACTTCGGGATCTTTTCCAATCGAAGATTCTAATCGATTATCAAAACCTTCAATGATTGGTCTTTTGATCGAAAACATTTCAGCTACCAACCACCATACAATGATCAAAATAATAAATCCAACTAATCCTAAAATTAGACTTTGTGATCGACTGAGATCGCCACGGAGTTTGAATAGTTCCATATTTGGTTTTGAAAAAAATTAATGTGTCTAATCAAAATTGCAATGTCAATTACCTCGTCAATGAAAATTACTCAAGTAAATTCTGATTGACATTGTAATTGACATTGCAATTGATATATTAAAATCCTTATTCTGAGATTAACTCAAAATCAGTTCTTCTATTTTTCGCTCGACCTTCATCTGTATTATTGCTAGCTACAGGTTTGTCGGGTCCATTTCCGACAATGATAAATCGATTTCGTGGCATCCCGTGTTCGGTGATTAAATAATCAGCAACTGCGTTGGCACGTTTAAGTGAAAGTGCTTTATTAGTTGCAGCACTCCCTACATTATCGGTGTTTCCTTCGATACGAATTCGGGAGTTAAAGACCTTTGCAATATCAACAAATTCCTTATCGATAATATATTTTGCATTGTCATCTAATCTGAATTCTCCAGTTCGAAAAGAGATACTAACTGCTTTGGTCGCCAAGGCTGATTTAGTTTTCTCTGCCTCAGTAGCTACAGTATAGTCCTTAGTTTTTTCAGCGAAACTTGAAGGATCTGACAAAGTAGTTGAACTTACTAACCCCGGGTAAGCTATTTGTCTCCAAGCAGGAACTCGACCTTCGATATATTTTAAGTCAGTATATTTATCGGTCATATTCCGATATAAATCATCTCCTGCCACGCCTTTATAATCACTATTCAATCGAAAGAAATTTTTATTATCTCCATGCGTGGTCAATCGAACATTTCCAATCATTTCATCTGCTTCCTCAGGAGTCAAAGGTGTTCCTCTTTCAGTAAATTCTTCTGATAAAATTGCTGCTGCTTTTTTTCTAGCAGAAGTATTAGAATTAATCTCAGCAGCTCCTTTCATCCAACCCTCGTAGAGTTGTCTAACTCTTTCTTTGTTAGCATCGACGAACGCTCTTTTGGCAAAAAACACATCTGCAATAATATAAGCGGCAGATTTTGAACTTTCCAAAACTCTACTTCCGGGAACCGCTTTTAAACTTAAAATATCATCTGGACTCCAAACGACCGCTGCATCACATCTTCCACTCTTGAATACCTCCGCTGCATCAATTGCGCTTGGTTGTCCTAAAATCTCAACATCATTTACTGACAATCCACCTGCTTCCATCAACCAAATCAAAAATGAATGAGAAGGTGTCATCTCAGCTACGGCAATTTTTTTTCCTTTCAAATCTGCAACACTTGTAATTCCTCTTCTAGCCACAATGGCATCACCACCTCTTGACCAATCTGCTTGAAAAACCACTACTGGATCGAAATCAGACAATCCTCCAACCTCTGTTGGAAAAGCATCTATTGTTGCCCAAAGTAAATCTACATCTCCAGATTTGAAGGCATTCCGAGAAGCATCAAAGTCATCTAATACTTGGAATTCTACTTTGAATCCATAATCTTTATAAAATCTAGATTTAGTCGTCGCTTCAAATCCTTCATTAAAATATTGTCCACCGGCATATCCTCCCCAAGTAACTACCCCAACTTTAATTACATCTTTTGATGAGCTACTTCCAGAATTTGAAGTGGTAGAATTTGAAGTTGAACTACTGCCAGAATCTCCTGCTTGTTCCGTTCCTTCTGGTACCAAATCTCCCAAAAATCCATTATCTCTCAAGTAGGTGATTCCAAAGAAAAGTATTGCGACAATTACTAAAACTATTAATAATTTCGAAAATGTGGTGAGTCTCCTTGCCATGTTGTTTTAATTGTATGGTTATTTATTTAAAAAATTTGTTCGGTAAATTTAATTCGTTTGATGTTGTACGTTAGACGTTGTACGTTGTACGTTAGACGTTTTACGGTCCCCAGATTAATTACATTTTGAAAAACGTAAAACGTTCAACGTAAAACGTAAAACGTCTAAAGTCAATTTCCTTAATCAAAAAGAGAATCATACTGATTTGTATGACCTGATTCTCGCATGGGTTTTGCAATTGGTTCATTCAAGTCTAAAACGTCATCATCGCTATTCCCTTGATTAACGATAATTGTTTTTTCTTCTCCTAAAATTTTTGATATCCCCTCTTTCTCCCATTTCTCCAACATCTTCAATCCTTCCTCTTCAAATACGCCATTTTGCAAATCAACAGAATCCATAAAATTGGAAGACATTTCCATAAATCTTTCCATCTCTCCTACTTTATTACTGACATCATCTGCTACTGCTTCCATCGCCATATCAAACATTGCTCGTTTATCTGGATTTCCAGAAATTACACTCGCCGCAGATTTCATTGCTGAAGCACTCGCCCTGATCGCTTTGTATTCTTGCTCCTTGACCATTACCTGATCTTTCACATCTTCCAAAAGAATTTCAGAATTTTCATACATTTTGGTTAATACTCGATACAAGACTTCCATTTTTTTGTACAAGTCTTCCAAGCGTATATTTGATTCCTTCAATCGTCCCGCTTTTCGAGATTTAAGAATCATAATGTTCTTTTTGTTGACCTCTTTGGCTTTGCTCGCTTGCGTCAAATTGCTTTTGATTTCTCGTTGATTATTTACAATCAATTCTTTTAGCTTATGCATTTGACCTTTCAGTTTCCCAATTTGTTTATTCATTTTCCCCAAATTGTCCGCCAAATCATCGGTGTATGATTTCAAAATTCCAATCGGGTCAATTTGCACAAACATTCCAGTAATCGAGCGCATTACACTTTTGTACATATACCAAACTAGGTTTCTCATTTTAGGATCAAGTACCATATAAATAACTGCACCTAAAACTGCAAGCGTTGCAACAAGGGTGATTGTATTTGCAAATAATCCAGTAAAGAACGCAGTATTAGTAGCGATCAAATATCCTAATCCACCTAATATTGCTGTCAAAAAAATCGCTCCAGTCACTCCTTCTGGTTTTTTCCAAAATGACTTTGGTTTAAAATCTTGCATTTCCATTTTTAATATTTTGATTTATTTATTTTAAAAGAATCTTTTTCAGTTGGTATTTTTGCGGAGGCAGTTTGCCTATTGCCAATTATTACTTAAGGTATTTTTCCATATTTTCTATATCTCTTTTAATTTGCGAAAGTACGAGATTATAGGAGGCTACAAAATTATTTTTAGTAGTTTCTACCTTGACCGTTGCAGTTGAAATACTCTTTTTCATTTGTTCACTTTTAGCTTGATGATCTGCAATTTCTTTTTTCAGGCGCTCGATTTGTTTGGTTTTTTCCGCTACTAAATTATCATGTTGCTGAATCAATTGAGCTTTATCTCCAATTTGCTTGTCTTTTTGATTGGCCAAAGCTTGAGCAAATTTCGCTTCTTCTTTTTTCAAAACATCAATATAAAAATTAGCAGTACTCACTAATTTAGCGGGTGTTGCCCCCATCGTCGAAGCAGCTGCAAAAGCTGATTGGTAACGAGTTTGTTCATCCATTGGCATTTTGGCCAAGTTGTGCAAACTGTTTTTATACTCTAAATAATCAAACCCATCCAAATTATTCGCCTCCATCGCTTGCAATAAAATATTGGTAAATTTTGAAGATGCTTTTCCTGCAGAGGCAGAGGCAGATGGATTGGAAGTCGAACTTGATCCTGAAGTCGTGGAAGTTGATTTTGGAGTTAAAGTTGGTCTCGATTTTTGTTCAGGTACGATATCAGGGT
>CAYGRM010000314.1:0-8016 GCA_964352225.1 uncultured Saprospiraceae bacterium
GTCGTAGGATTGAAATAACTCACGCCATCAACTCCTCCAAACATCAGTTCTCCACTAGACAATTTTGCAAAACTTCCATAATTAAACTCACTACTCACTAATCCATCCCCTTGATTAAAAACTTTGACGAGGGTATCTTTTCCAAAAGTAATTTCTGCTAAACCACGAGTCGTGCTTACCCAAAGTGTATTTTCATTTTCATATAAAAATCCTTGAATTACATCAGAAGGTAAGCCTTTGGTTTGAGTAAGTGTTTGAGTTGCACCTGTTTTAGGTTGGTGAAAAATAATTCCTCCACCATTTGTCCCCATGGTTATATTTCCATTGCCATCTGATTGAACACAGGTAATCGTATTATATTCTACTGTATTTTTAGTTGGACTAAATTCTTCCAAGTCATAAATTTCTTCCTCCTCAATTCTTTGCAAACCATTTCTTCCAACCACGAAAACTTTATCTCCTTCTCCACTTTGAATCTGACGAATCTGAATAATGGGAAAAGTTCTTATTTTTCCATCAGGAGCAATTCGATGTAATTCTCCGTCTAATCCACCTAGCCAAATATTACCCTTTTTATCTTTTTCTATAGAATATATTTTCGAAATTTCAATTCTGACATCTGCCTCATTTGAGCTGGAATAATGTTGGATGGAAAAATTATTTTTATTAATCTTAAACGCACCTTCTCCAAAAGTTCCCGCCCAAATATAATCACCATCTTCTTCGAGTGTCATCACAATATCAGTCTTTCCTGAAAGCGAAGGAATATTTTTCCATTGATTCGTTTTTTTATTCCAGATGCTAATTCCACTTTTTGTTCCCATCCAAATCCTTCCTTCCGAGTCTTCTAAAATCGAACGAGTGAAATTATTGATTAAGCTATTTTGGCTATTGAGTTGGTGAGTAATATTGGAAAAATAATTATCAGAAAGTTGATGCAAATTAATTCCACCACCATAAGTGGCTACCCATAAAATATCTTCATGTCCAATCAAAATATCATAAACTCCATTGCTCGAAATTGATGCTAAATTATTTACATCATTTTCGAAACCATTTTTAAAACCAAAATTTTCGTCCAATTGAATTAATCCTGCACCATCCGTTGCCACATAAAAATCATTAGAACTACTCTGCAATATTTTTTTTATTGGAAAATTTCGATTTTGAAAAGGCGGGAGTTCTATTTTTTTCTTTTCAGAAAAATTCAGATCAGCTTGGTAGAGTCCATTATTATCCGTTCCGAGCAGGAGGTGATTTTTAGTTTTTAAAATAGCTGTTATATTTTTTAGCTCTGAAAATCCATTATCTAAAATCGGATTTACCTTTTCAGTTTGTGAGTCGAGTATTTGAATACCTTCATCGTAACCGATCATTAATTTTCCTTCATAACTCAAAAGTGATTTTACTCTGATTTCCCCAATTACCTTTTTTAAATGATATGGTTCAGCATCCTCCGACTGAATTATTTTCCAAAGGCCATTAAATCCACCAATCCAAATATCGTTATTTTCATCTTCCACAATAGCCGTGACCAAGGTAGGATTAGCATTTCCTAAATTGGAAATAAGTTCGAATGCATCTTTTTCAAAATTAAATCGAGAGATGCCTTCTTGAGTTCCAATCCAAATATTTTGTTGTGAGTCAATAAATATAGTTGAAATTCGATTAGAGATATTTTTAGGTAAGCCTTGATATCTATTATAAAGGTAGGTTTCTCTTGAATTGAATCGGACGACTCCTTCCTCTGTCCCTGCCCATATATTTCCAAAATGATCTTGTGCTACGCAATAGACGATACTTTGAATATTGGATTCTTTTAAATCTAGTTTTTCAAATAAGCTATTCTCTTGTGCGGTTACGGTGGTAATGGCACAGAAAAGGAAGAAAATTTTTAGGAATTGTTTGGTTATTACACTAGTCATTTAATGTGAATTATTAAATCTCTGGCAATATAATAACTTTTATGATTTATGAATTTTTTTCATTTTTAATACATCCAAAATTAAACTATGACAAATACATTTTTATTAACTTCATAATGAGAATTTATTTGAATAGTCCACATTAATTCGTATTCAAACGTATTAATTTACATTAAAACGTATTTTATTTGAATATAATCCGCTTAAATTCAAATGAAATAATGTTTGTTAGAAGCCTCTGAATCATATTCCTGTAATTTAAAAATCCCCTATCAGGTAATTTCTGAAGATGTTTTTATTCCTGGTAATCTTCTTAATCAATTTAAGAATGGAATGAGTTTATCCGTTTAGGCAATTCTCTCTTATGAAAAGTAGAAATGGAATTGGAAAGGTTTTGAACTTAGAAAGGCATAAAATATGCTTTTGAGGAAATGTAAATTTTGGATTAAAAAGAGGTGACATCTTCGTTTTTTGGTCCCCTATATGGACAGAATAGGAAAAAAATTTAAATCTATATTGGTCTTCTCAAAACCAACTCAGGCAAAACCACCCGAAATTCATTTCCACTATCCTCATCATACCACACCACAACATATTTCACACAAGCAGATTGAAGTTGATAACCACTATTGATATACCCCATTATTTTATTTTGAAAATCTTTAGAAAATTTTAAAACTTCATTTTTATTTCCATCCTGAAGAACTGCATTATCATAAGGACTAACTATTAATTCTTCTCCCGATTTAATAGACTTAACACTATAAATAATATTGTCATTTTTAAAATATCCTAGCCAAACATCTTTCATACTACTTTCAATTATTAATGTATCTGGTGCAGCATAATCTTTTACGTCAGTATGAGAATACAATGCTGCAATTCCTTCTATTGGAAAATTAATGTTATTGGTATGGATAAATAAGTTCTCCTTAGCTCTGGTCATCGCTACATAAACAACCCGCTTTTGCTCTTCTGCTTGAAGAGGGTAATTATTTAAAAGAATGAAAACATTATCAAATTCTTTTCCTTTTGATTTATGCATGGTGGAAACAAAGACCGTTTCTTTTTCAGGATGATAAAAATCCTCGATTCTAATTTCTCTCAAAAAAGCAATCCAAACACTTTTAAACCTTTTAGGATTAACTTTTTCAAAAGACTCAATAATTCTTTTAATCAAATCAAGGTTTTTAGATTCGGCATATAATTTATAAAGCTGAACTTTTTTACTCTCCCAAACTTCTTCAGTAATCAACCCAAATCCATCCTGAATATTTTGAAAAATAAAAAAAGTAAATGTTTTAATTTCTAAAATATTTTTCAAATCGAATCCTTGCTTATCAGAAACTAAACTTGCGGGAATTCCTTCCTGCTTTAATAAACTAGTGATTAAAACAGACTCATCATTAGTGTGAGTCAGCACCGCAGTTGTTCCCGGAAGAGCTTTGTTTTTTAAATGATCAATGAGTGGTAAAATCAGATTCCTAGAAGAGTATTTAATGATTTCAATTGTTCCATTTCTTTGTTTTTGTGCAACTAGTTCAACATCATTTTTTAGTCGCTCTTTTGAAAATTCCTTTTGCAAAAACAAATTCGTAAAGGCTAATAGATTATGATTAGCTCTATAATTTTTAGTTAAAATATATTTTTGAGCATCTTGTCGAGTGATAAAATCTCGCATAAAGGCAACACTTGATCCTCTAAATTCATAAATATTTTGATCATCATCGCCTGCTACAATCACTCGTATTTTTTCGGAGCATCCTACTATCGCCATCAAAAAATCATATTCTTCTTGACTGACATCTTGATACTCATCTACGACTACCACACTTTTATTTTTTATTCTATCCAATGGAATTTCATTCTCCTCTATCGCTGTCTTTACTATGGACAAAATGTTTTGTGATTTTTCAATATCCCCTACTCTGCCAGCCAATTGAAAAGCAAATCCGTGGTAAGTAAAAATATCAATATTAAAAGCATCATATCCAACTAGATTCTTTAATCTAGATTTGAATTCCAATGCGGCAGGTCTCGAAAAAGTAAGCATCAAAAATTGCTCAGGTTTCACATCTTCCATCAATAAAAGAGAAGCCACTTTGTGAACTAACACCCGTGTTTTCCCACTCCCAGGGCCAGCTGCAACTAAAATTTTATCATGCTGTGAATCATTGACAATACTCAATTGCTCTGTGGATAATTCTGCAAATATTTCTCTAAACTTTTCTTCTGTAATCGTTTTCTTAATTGCTCCTTTTCTTCGATTAAAATATTTACCCAGAAAATCTTCATAAGGAAGAGAAAAATAATCTTCCACAAATTGAGTGGCTTCCATATTATTTCTCAATTGCTTTTTAGCGTACTCTCCTACAATGTGTATTTGTTCCGTTTTGCTTTCATAATATCTCGCCAATTTCTGATAATCTTCTTGTGTATACCTTTTACGATTATCTTCTTCCTGACGAATTATTTTCATGGGATTATAAAATACCATCAAGCCATCTTTCAATTCTATGATGTTTAAGCTATGAAAATATAACAGGACAAATTCATAAAATCGTAAAGGTTGGATCTCATTGATGTTTTCATTTTCTTCCGTGAAGGTTTTTAAATCTAAGACAGAAAATTCCAATAACTTCTTATCAGTCACTCCCCTTTCCTCTTTGGCCAATGGCAAAAATTGCTGTTCCAAAACTTCCAAACAATGATGGCCGAGTTTTAATCTTAAATTCAATTGAGTTTTAAATTTCTCGTAGGCGATGGTCAATTGAATTCTAAATTGGTCGTTGACTTTATCTATCCTTTCTTTTTTTATTAAATTAACATCTGCCCAATAATTCAATAATTCTTTTATAACAACCAAATTACATTCTATTCCTTTTTCATTTATCTCTTCATTTATTTCTCTCAAATAAATATCCCTGCGTTTTCTATTTTCATTTGGAAAAATTATTTCAAACATTTCCTTCTCAATTTCTGATACTTGCTTAAAAACATTTTGGGAATTTCTTTTTCCTTGCACCGTAAAATAATACGCTGACAGATCTTTATCATTACTTAATATTCCAACCTGCTTAAAAATATTAAGAATTGATGTCACTTCATCTTTTCCCATTTCCAATGACTCCGCAATATGATCTACTCTAGTATCTTCTTTTGCTCTTGCTCTAGAAATCAATGAACTAAAAATTCTATTAGCATCTCGTTTTTGATTTTCTCCTATAAAATAATGTAAGCCATCATTCATCTTTAACTGAGCTTCTTCCACGTTATTCACTAAAATACTTTGGGCGAATACTTTAGGAGCATTCTCTTCTCGCCTAACATAACCCGATTCTTCCAATGCAGAAATCGCCACTTTCACCTTGGTTTCCAAATCTTGCATCTCGGTATCCCATCCAGCTTTTTTGGCTATTTCTAACGCTGATTTTGTAAATCGTTTTCTTTTAAATTCCTTTATACTTTGCCAGATTTGATACACTTCTTTGTGACTCAACTTGGTAAGGTTGAGTAGGTTAAAATGTCCGTCCAAATCTTTATTGTCAAATAGCACATAACACTTAGCTTGCATCTCAGGCTTTCGCCCTGCTCGGCCAGACTCTTGCACATAATTCTCTAACGAATCAGAAATATTATAATGCACCACCATTTTCACATTATCCTTATCCACGCCCATTCCAAAAGCCGAAGTTGCAACAATGATATCCAAGTCTTCTTCATTTGACATAAATTCATTTTGAATGCTGATTTTAACCTCCCGCTCCATTTTTCCGTTATAAGCTTTTGCCACGATGCCATCTCGCTGAAGGCTTAAAGCTAATTCTTCAGAAGTCTTTACTCTGGAAACATAAACTATTTTTGCGCCTTCTTCCGATTGTAATAACTCTTTTAGTTGATTATATTTATCTTCTTTATCCTCTGTTTTTATGACAAAATATCTAAGATTCTTTCGCTTGGTGTTCGTTTGATAAACATCCAAATTCAAATTCAAATTTTCCAAAAAATATTTCTTGATGTCATCTACGACTGCGGGTTTTGCTGTAGCTGTAAAACACGAAATAGGAATCGGTTGAAGTAACCCTTTTTTAGCTTGAAGTTTTTTTAAGAACTTTCCGATGTACAAATAATCCACTCTAAAATCTTGTCCCCAGGATGAAAAACAATGCGCTTCATCAATTACAAAACGATTAATAATCCGACGATTTAATAATCGCATAATCGTATTGGAACGCAAAGATTCTGGAGAAATATAAAGTAAGTTAGCCCCTCCATTTTCTACCCGTTCAATCGCATCACTTCGCTCCAAAGGAGAAAGCATTCCATTAATAGTCACCGCTTCAGTAATGCTATGTCTATCTCTCAAAACATCTACCTGATCTTTCATCAAGGATTGCAAAGGAGAAATAATTACCGTCAATGATCGATTCGCTTGTCCTTTCATTAAGGCAGGTAATTGAAAGGTCAAAGATTTTCCTCCGCCTGTAGGAAAGATAGCTACAAAAGATTGATTCGCTAATGCTGCTTCCACTACTTGTTCTTGAAGTGGCTGACCAATGTCTCCATCAAATTTTCGAAATCCTTCGAATCCAAAAAACCGTTGTAAACCTTTTGTTGGAGAAAGTTGAGCGCAATAAGGGCAGCCTTTATTTCCGGTACAAGCGACACGGAGTTGATTGATTATTCCAATCGTTTTGGGAAACTGGTGTTTTATCCATGGAGGTAATAAAGAGTCTTTATCATCCACCGTAATGATTGCCATAGCAAAAGCTAACTCAATGGGATTATTTTGAATAAAATCCAAGAGGTCAGCTTCTCCACAAAATGATTTTTCAAAATACATTTTGATATAGTGAGACAACTGGTGGTTATCATTAATGATCGATAAATCACTAGACGAGATATATCGAAAGAATCCATCGAACCCAATGACATCTTTCAATAAACTATAGTAAATGGTTTTTAATTCTATGGATAAATGATGAAAGGCAACCAATAAATCTTCCAACAAATCTTTTGCAAGTTGGGCATCGGCAAGTGGATTGTTGATTTCAGTTCCATTGAGATGATAATCTTTTACCAGATGGTGATATGGTTTTTTTGGAAAAAATAGAACCGAGAGATAGAGGGTATCTATTTTAGATTTTTCAAAAAAGGAATTTGGAAAATTATTTTCTTTTAAAACGGCAAGGTCATGTTGGATAATATTATGTCCACAAAGAGAGCTTGCTCCTTTACTTAACTCCTCAAATTTTAATCGCTCCTTTCCTCGATATTGACTTCCATTCAACATCGCCCCATACTCCAAAATCTTTTGGGACTTTGGGTCTACTTCTAAATCGAAATAAAATATATCGAGGCTACTAGACATACACAGTAATTTACAAAAAAATTAGTAGTCTTCTCGAGGGTATGTTAAAATTAAATCTACAAAAACTATTAATTAAAAATCACTTCATTTCCTCCACCTCTTCTGGAATAGGAATATGTTTCTCTTTACAATACTTAGCTGCTTCGGAATCGCTCTTTAAATATCTATCACAAAATTCTTCTAATTCTTTTTCTGTAGATTTCATGTATCGTTCTTGAGCATTAAGCAGCTTGTCCGTTTGCTCTATAAATAATTCAAACTCCTTATTGATTTTACAAAGTTTATCTACTGTCTTAAAATCAATATCTCTTAATCTTGCAGGATAAAGAATCTTACTAAAAAAAGGATTAGCATCTAGTTCGATAATCCCTATACCGAATGATTGATTCAATCGCTCCATTTCTTCATTCAGACTATTACTAATTTCGAAGGCTGCCAAATATCCGTAGTTCGCCCAACTTGAATTAGAAACTGCCTGAAAGAAAAATTTCTTCAATTCGTAATCACTACTGATCTCTTTTTTTATTTCGTAGGAATACAATTTTATAGTATCTGCTCTATTGACTGATTTTAGAAAAGTCTGACTTACTTTATTTTGAAGATTCAAAAATTTGATACCTACCATATCAGGATGAATCCACTTTTGATGACTGTCTACACTATTCTATGCTTACCCCCATTATTAAACCACAGGAGTTATATATTTAGTTTTTTCGAATT
>CAYGRM010000315.1:0-4970 GCA_964352225.1 uncultured Saprospiraceae bacterium
GTTGAATTATGTGTAGATCTCTCTTGTCAAGCATCGGCAACAGCACCAAGTGTTTTTGGTTCTTTTAATGGTGGATGTGCAAATTGTGATCCTGTCCTTGATCCTGATGGAGATGGTATTTATTGTGCCACATTAGATTTGGCTCCTGGGAATTATGAATATAGATTTTTTACTCAAGAAGAAGGGCCAGAGGTATTTGCTGCTCCTGGAGCTTGTACGAATGCCGCAGGAACAATGCGAACAATTACAGTAGTAGAAAATACACCTCAAATGGTCACTTATGCTTGGGAAACTTGTGAATTGGAATGTGTTCCAATCCCTACAGTTGATATGGAATTATGTGTAGATATGAGCTGCCTTCCTGGAGTTCAAGCACCAAGTGTTTTTGGAGGTTTTAATGGATGGAATGCAGGAGCGAATCCTGTGACTGATCCTGACGGCGATGGAATTTATTGTGCAACAGTAAATATGCAAGTGGGTGATCAGTACTACAAGTTTTTTGATCAACTTCAAGGCCCTGAAAATTTCACAAGTGTTAATCCTGGTTGTACTGCTGTGGATGGCGTTAATATTAATCGAGTAATTACTGTAGTAGAAAATATGCCTCAGACGGTAACCCATGCTTTCAATACCTGTGATCCAACTTGTGTCAAACCTGAGGTAGCTGCACCGACTCCGATTCATGATGAGGTGGACAATTGTGTGATTTCAATATTTAGTGATAGTTATACTGATGTTGCAGGTACAGATTTTAATCCAAACTGGGGTCAGCAAACGACTACGACATTTATAGATATCAATGGAAATAATACCTTAAGGTATGGTAATTTGAACTATCAAGGAACACAATTTACTGGTCAAAATGTATCTGATCATGATTTTATTCATGTTGATTTTTGGACTAGTGATGCAACGGATCTTAACTTTTATCTCATAAGTCCTGGTAATGAAATTGGGTATTCGCTGACAGGAATT
Source organism: uncultured Saprospiraceae bacterium (assembly GCA_964352225.1). Taxonomy (GTDB): domain Bacteria; phylum Bacteroidota; class Bacteroidia; order Chitinophagales; family Saprospiraceae; genus CAJQQY01. Next base: position 976 of record CAYGRM010000315.1, read on the forward strand.
ATTGCTAGTGAACAATGGGTTAGTGTAGATATTCCTTTGAGTGCTTTTGATCCTCCAGTAAACCTTTCAAATGTTTTTCAATTTAAAGTAGTTGGAAATGGTACCGTTTATTTTGATAATTATTATTTCTGGCAAGAGGCAGTAGAGTGGTTTGCCGATACCGATATGGATGGTTATGGAGATCCAAGTTCAAGTATTTTTACTTGTAGCCCTCCAGCTAATTATGTTTTAGATAATACAGATTGTAATGACATGGCCTTTGGAGAAAACCCGGGAGCAGTAGATATTCCATGTAATGGAATCGATGAAGATTGTGTAGGAGGAGATTATATTCCTGCTGAAGCGGTTGTTACTTTTCCAAGTTTGCCTAGTACGCTTTCCTGTGCAGATGCCGTAAGTTTTGTTGCACCAAATGCTACTTATACGAATGGAGAATCTGGGATATATGAAATTTCTGGAACAATGGTTCCTCAGGTGAGTAATTTTTGGAGTACATGTGGAGGAACAATTGTAGTGACCTATGCTGATGTAACAGATCTTTGTGGAAATACTATCCTTGGATCAGTTACGACGATAACTGTTCAGCCTGCTCCGCTTCCAACTATTACCGTACCTGTTTTGACCACTTCATTGTCATGCGAGGCTGCACAAAGTTATGCTCCGCCAACGACAACCTATGATAATGGCGAAACTGGCGTTTGTAATATTTCAGGAAGTGTTTCTGCTGATATAAATCATTTTTATGATGCATGTGGTGGAACATTGGAAGTAATTTATAGTGGTAAAGATGACTGTGGGAGAAATTTAGTTGCGGTTGTTGTAGTAATTAACGTAACTCCAGCCCCTGCTCCGACAATTGATGTTCCTGCTTTCCCTACCTCACTTTCGTGCTCAGAGGCAGAAAGTTTTGCAGCTCCTTTTACTCCATATGACAATGGAATGACTGGTGTTTGTAATATTTCAGGTTTAATTCAACCGTTACTTTTTTATAATGTAGATGAGTGTAATGGAGGAACAATGACCATCATTTATAATGGTGTTGATGATTGTGGAAATCCTTTATTTGCAGATATAATAACTATTCAAGTTGAACCAGCTGCTGTTGCAGAACTGAAAGCACCAGACGAAGTGCCAAATACGATTTATTGTTGGGAAGCTAATGGAAATAGTCCAGGCAACGCAACTTTCGATAATGGAGAAACAGGTAATTGTCAAAACAAAGGTGAGGTTGCCCCAGTAATAACTGAATTTTGGGATAGTTGTGATGGAGGATATATTATTTATTCTTATGCAGGTGTTGATAATTGTGGAAATGAACTTACTCCAATAGTTCTTGCTGTTACCGTTCTTCCAAATGAGGTTGCTCCTCAAGGCGAATGTGCACCAGTTGCAGAAACAATGGCTATTGCAGATGTACCTGGACCAAATGATTTAGATTATTATTTAGGTCAAGTTACCGCTGGATATATTTCACTATGTGGTGATGTAAAGGCTACTGTTATCGATGATACTGGAGATCCAGAGTGTAGTGGAGATGGTTTCTTTGAAAGAATTTACACAGTAGAAATTACTGATGACTGTGGCAATGTTGCAGGTACTTGTACTATTACGTTTAGTGGATCATGTAATGCTAATTATTGTACCATGACTCAAAAGTTTTATGGAAATCCTGATGATGAGTTAAATGGCATGTCTTCAGAGGACATTATAAATACGCTACTTGATTTTGGCAACAATCCAATTGTCATTGGAGAAGGAGACTGTCAAGTTATCATTGAAGATGCCGACTGTGTTCAAACTATGATGAATAGTTTTGGTGCTTCTGTATCGTTCCCATCTGGTGTTTCAAATGATTGTTCGGATATAACTAACTCTTTAGTTAATCAAATGGTTACAACTATTTTAAATATTCGATATAATGAATCTTTAAATCCTGGTGGATCATTAGATTTTGGAAGTTTTGCCTTGAGTGCAGCATGTATGAATATACCTGGATTTATGTTAGCTGAATTACCTGATAATCCTACCGTGAGTGATATGCTCGTTTATACCAATGATTTTATGGCTTGTCAATGTAATGGAACTTGCGGAACCTTCCAACCTAACATGGCGGAGTTGACTAATCTCTTCTGGGGATTAAATTCAAGGTTCAATAAATGTCATGTTCCTGGTCCATGTGGTTCACAAACTCCTAGTCTTCCTGGTGGAAACCTAGTAGGAGGAAATACTAACAACTCTGTTGTTTTATATCCAAATCCAACAAGTGATTTTATCAATTTAGAGGTAAGTAAGTTTATGGGATTGCCAGCTGTGATAGAAATATTTGATACTCGAGGAGCTAAGTTAGGTGAAAGATCTTTCCTTTCGATTGATCAAAATACTTTAGAATTTGATGTACAAAAATTTGAAAATGGTTTGTATTGGTTCTCTATAAATATAGAAGGACATGATCAAATTATTAAGAAATTTATTGTGACAACTAATCGATAATTTTTTTTTAAAATCAATTACCAAAACTCCTTTGGATAAAAAAATCTCCCTAGTGAAAATTAGGGAGATTTTTTTTAAAAGTAAGTTCATCATTATGAACTTAAATTCTAATAAAAAGCAAAACGAAGTATGAATCATTCCAAACTTTTTTTGACGTCGATATTTTTTATTTGTTTAATTACTTTACCCCAATTGAGTTTTGGTCAGTATTCAACTACTGAATGTCAAACTATAACTACTGCGTTAATAGGACCTGATAGAAATGATTTTGTTCATAATAATGGAATAGATATTAGTGAAGGATACTTGCATAATTTTGATCCACCTACCTTGCCTTGTGGTATTAATAATCCAAATATCACTTCATTAGTAGTTAATATTGATTTAACAAATATTACAACAAATGCAGGGTGTGCGGGGATACCTATTTTTGGAAATGTATTATTGAACTGCCCCTTGACTACTTCTTCAATTTGTCCAATTATTCAAGATGTGTTGACTCCAGGATGTAATAATTTCGGAGCAGGAACAACTACAACTGGAATGTATTCTTTAGATATAGCGACATGTAATCCCATAAGTGCAACTGATGTGATTGGGGTTGATATTATTCCTGCTACGGATTTTTCTCCTTCCTGCCCATCCAATGGAATGGCAATATCTGATGGAACTGTATCAGTAACTTATCAAATATGCCTTGACTATACTTATGATCAAGCAGTTCCTCCAAGTTGTACTAATACGATTATACAAGCATGTGATGATGGAAATCCTTGTACTGTAAATGACATGGAAACAGTAGATAACTGTGATAATTCTATAGTATGTATTCCTTGTGCTGGAGTTTTAGCTGATTGTAGTAATACAGGGTGTCAAACTATCCTTCCTTGTGATGATGGAAACCCTTGTACTGATAATGATGTAGAAACTTTAGCAGCGGACGGAAGTATTTGTATTCCTTGTGCTGGTATTCTGTCAGATTGTGCCAATGTTGCTTGCCAATCTACCCTTCCTTGTGATGATGGAAATCCTTGTACAAGTAATGATATGGAAACTTTAGCAGCGGATGGGAGTGTTTGTCTGCCATGTGCTGGTATTCTGTCAGATTGTGCCAATGTTGCATGCCAATCAACCTTACCTTGCGACGATGGAAATCCATGTACTAGTAATGATATGGAAACCTTAGCGGCAGATGGAAGTGTTTGTGTGCCATGTGCTGGTATTTTATCTGATTGTGCTAATGTTGCGTGTCAATCAACGTTACCTTGCAATGATGGAAATCCATGTACTAGTAATGACATGGAAACTTTTGCGGCAGATGGAAGTGTTTGTGTGCCATGTGCTGGAACACAAACAGACTGTTCTACAGGTACAACTACAATTTTACCTTGTGATGATGCAGACGCTTGCACCATAAATGACGTGCAAACTGTTCTAAACTGTGATGGAAGTATTTGTGTCCCTTGTATGGGAATTCCAGTTCCATGTGGAGCAAATGGAAGTTG
>CAYGRM010000315.1:5070-5658 GCA_964352225.1 uncultured Saprospiraceae bacterium
GAGCAAATGGAAGTTGCGAAGCAGTTCTACCGTGTGATGATGGCGATCCCTGTACAATAAATGATATTGAAACAACCTTACTTGCTGATGGAAGCATTTGTCAACCTTGTGCTGGTTTTCCTGCTCCATGTGGAGCGAATGGAAGTTGTGAAGCAGTTCTACCGTGTGATGATGGCGATCCCTGTACGATAAATGATATTGAAACAACTTTACTTGCTGATGGGAGTATTTGTCAACCTTGTGCAGGAACGCCAGTTCCATGTGGAGCAAATGGAAGTTGCGAAGCAGTTCTACCGTGTGATGATGGCGATCCCTGTACAATAAATGATATTGAAACAACCTTACTTGCTGATGGAAGCATTTGTCAACCTTGTGCTGGTTTTCCTGCTCCATGTGGAGCGAATGGAAGTTGTGAAGCCGTCCTACCATGTGATGATGGCGATCCTTGTACCATAAATGATATTGAAACAACTTTACTCGCTGATGGAAGTATTTGCCAGCCATGTGCTGGAACGCCAATAGATTGTTCTAATGGAACAACTTCGATCGTTGCCTGTGATGATGGTGATGCCACTACTACTAATGATA
>CAYGRM010000315.1:5758-8015 GCA_964352225.1 uncultured Saprospiraceae bacterium
TCCAACTGATTGCTCCACAGGAACAACTTCGATCGTTGCCTGTGATGATGGTGATGCCACTACTACTAATGATATGCAAACGATTTTAGATTGCGATGGCAGTATTTGCGTTCCGTGTATGGGAACACCTGTTGATTGTTCAACTGGCACAACTTCGATAGTTCCTTGCGATGATGGCGATGCATGTACGATAAATGACGAACAAACGGTACTTGATTCAGATGGAACGATCTGTGTTCCTTGTTTAGGAACTCCAACTGATTGCTCCACAGGAACAACTTCGATCGTTGCCTGTGATGATGGTGATTCAAATACAACTAATGATGAACAAACCATCTTAGATTGTGATGGAAGTATTTGTATTCCATGTCAAGGAATACCAGTAGATTGTTCAAATGGCTCAACTTCGGTAGTTGCCTGTGATGATGGCGATGCTTGTACCATTAACGACGAGCAAACTGTATTAGATTCAGATGGAACTATTTGTATACCATGCCTAGGAATACCTACAGATTGCGCCACAGGAATGACCACAAATTTACCTTGTGATGATGGCAATCCAAATACATTTAACGATATAGAAATCATTCTTGCTTGTGATGGAACTATTTGTTTTCCATGTTCTGGAACCCTTTGTAATGTGATTGCATTTATTCAAGATCCTGTTGCTACTTTGAATTGTCAAAGTTTAAATAATGGAGTAATATTGGAAAGCACAGGTTCCTCAACTGGACCAAATCTTAGTTACCAATGGATTTTTTCTAATAATACCATTGGAACTGGTGCGGCCATAGAAATTTTTGAAGAAGGAAATTATACGTTACTAATTACAGATAATTCTAATGGATGCTTTAGTTCATTTGACCTTGAAGTTACTGTTCCTATAGTTGAGCTTATTCCAACTCTTCTGATCAATCCTGAATCTTGTCAAAACGAGGCTGATGGAAGTATTATAATTGATACAGTTATAGGTGGACAGCCACCTTATTTGTTTAGTTTGAATTCTGGCACTTTTGTTTCAGCAACTCAGTATCAAAATCTTACCCCAGGTAATTACGATTTTACGATTCAAGATGCTGATGGATGTGAAACTTTTTTAGAATTAAATGTGCCAGCTGCAAATGCTTTAACACTAGACCTTGGGCCAGATGAAGCCATTAATTTAGGAGATAGTCTGCAACTTGCTATTTTTTCTAACTTAATTATTGATACCATTATTTGGGAATTTGATGAAAGTATAAATTGTACAAATTGTCTTGATCCGATAGTAACGCCAGTTTATGAAACTCAATATTCAGTTACTTTAATTGATATAAACGGGTGTGAAATTAGTGATCAAATTGTAGTCTTTGTTGATAAGACCGAGAGGATATTTATACCAAATGCTTTTTCACCGAATGGTGATGGTGCAAATGATCTGTTCATGATTTATGCAGGCTCTGATGTTCGAATTATTCGGAACTTTAGAATCTTTGATAGATGGGGAGCTAGTTTATTTTCTCGAAATAATTTCGATCCAAACGATAGTCAATTTGGCTGGGATGGAATCCATAAAGGGAAAGTAGTAGCGCCAGGAGTATATGTTTATTATGCCGAAATTGAATTCGAAGATGGTCGGGTAGAGGTAAAAAGTGGCGATGTAACAGTCATGAAGTAAAATAAAAACTAGTTGCTTAGAGATATTATCGAACGCTAAAATTAAGGAGTCCATCCTCTAAATATTAGGATTTTTTCAATAAAAAGATGAGTCATCCTTTAAGTAAAGTATTTACGTAACCGAATCAAACCAACCGCTACGTTCAAAATGCTTTTCAAAAAAATAAAGCAAGGAGAGCCATGGAGATGGAAGCTCTCAATCGGTAAATCGGTATCGCAGCTTTGCGGTACCGATTTCCTGTTCTATGAGACCAATTAGAAAAGAGTTGTCGAGTCCAAGGTTTCCAATTCCCCATCATTCTCAATAAAAAATCATAAACAAAAGAAACCATAGCCAACAACTTTAAGGTTCTATCAAATAACCAAAGTCTAGGACTTTCCATGGCAAGTTCAGATTTACAACATCGAAAAGACTGTTCGATTTCCCAACGATGAATATAAGAAAAACACATTTCCCAAGCAGCTGCTGTGTAAGCATCCGAGCAACTACACTCCAAAAAAAAAATCGAAGCCAGTAAATTTGACTTCGATCATTAGAGAGGACGTTTAAGTAGTTAGACAATAGAAAACGTAGTTTATAAGAATATCTTTTTCCGCTATT
>CAYGRM010000316.1:0-8003 GCA_964352225.1 uncultured Saprospiraceae bacterium
AGCTAATTCTTCGAGTAGTTTTGCTCGTTTTTTTCCCTTCACAGTTCCTGAAAGAAAACCAACTTTGATATCCAATCCTTCCACATATTCGGTAATTCCAATCTCATGCTGACGAGCTAAAATTTCAGTTGGAGCCATCAAGCAAGCTTGAAATCCATTGTCCAAAGCCATCAACATAGACATCAAACCAACCATCGTTTTTCCACTTCCAACATCACCTTGCAGCAAGCGATTCATCTGTACTCCTGTTCCTAGGTCTTTTCTAATTTCTTTTAAAACTCGCTTTTGTGCACCCGTTAATTCGAAGGGAAGTTTCTCTTTAAAAAACCGATTGAAGTTTTCTCCAATTGTGCTAAAGACATGTCCACGTACCGAATCCTTTCGTCGCCTTCGAATTTGTAAAAGTCTTAATTGTAAAAAAAACAACTCTTCAAATTTTAAGCGATTGGTAGCTCGATCTAGGTCTCTTTGATTTTTGGGAAAATGAATATCAACCAGCGCTTTGAAGTGCGGAGGAAATTTAAATTTTGCTAAAATATAATCTGGTAAATTTTCAGGCAAATCTGACGGAGCGATTTTCTCCATCAAAGTCATCATCAACTTTCGACGACCTTTAGCATCTAAACCTTTGGCATTTAACTTATCGGTACTTGGATAAACTGGGGCAAAGGAACTCGCTTTCCCAGCAGTTTCTACATTCAATTCTTCAATCTCAGGATGCGGAATATTTACTTGCCCTCGAAAAGAATTTACTTTTCCATACACCACGTACTCCTTCCCTATTACTAAGTTTTTTTCCAAAAAATACACCCCTTTAAACCATACCAATTCAATCACTCCAGTATCATCTCGAAATCGCCCCACCAATCTTTTGGCTCGACCCTCGCCTTTCGTTTCCAATCTTCGAAGGACACCCTTAAGTTGCACCGCATTACTTTCATTGTTGATGTCTCGAATTTTGTGAAACTTAGTTTTATCCACATATCGAAAAGGAAAAGATCGCAACAAATCACCAAAAGTGTGAATCCCCAATTCTTTTTTGAGCATATCGCCCTTCACCGGCCCTACGCCTTTGAGGTATTCAATTGGACTATCTAATGTATTGCGAAGATTACTCATATATATTTTTTGAAGAGACTGGGAATATCGAACAAGGAATGTCCAATTTGGAAGTTTGACGATACTTGTTTAACCCATGCGAAATTTTGTCAAACTTCTCATTTCTAAATTCCTTGTTCGATATTCGATATTCCAATCCCTGACTCCTTTTTTATGCAAATAAAAAGAGGTTTATCGAACTTTCAAAATTGGTTTCCTGTTCGGTTATCAATATCTTTGCGAAAATTATTTTTTTCAATGAAACATCTGAATTATTTGAATGTTTCAGAGAGTATTTTATTGAAAAATCAAAAATCCGTTTTTAGGCAAATAAACTAAAAACTTAAAATTAGAATAATGAAAAAAGAAAATAAGCGGCAACAGCAAATGGGCGAATTGGTTCGAAGAGAATTTAGCGTGGTGTTGCAAGAATTAGGCGGTTATATTTATGGACACGAAATTATGGTAACCGTAACTCAGGTAAAAGTAACTGCTGATTTTGGTTTGGCAAAAATTTATCTCAGCATTTTTAATACTGAAAATAAACAAGCGGTTCTTTTGCTAATGGAACGAGAAACTAATCGTTTAAAAGCAGGTTTGGCCAATCGAATTCGAAAAAAAGTTCGGCGGATGCCAAATATCGCTTTTTACATTGATGAAACTTTGGACGAAATGTATCGAGTAGCCGATTTGTTTAATCGATTGGAAAAAGATAATCAGTTGGGAAAAGAGGAAGAAGAATAAAATCTATCGCATGGTGAACTATGAGTAACGAGTGATTTTCCGCAAAACTCATCGCTCATAGTTCATCACTATAATACGCTCATGCAAAAAGAAATTTCCAGGCTTGTAGATATGTTTAGCTCAGCAGCCCATGGTAAAACATGGCATGGACAATCTGTTTGGGAGACTTTGCAAAATATTACAGCTGAAGAAGCTGCGGTTCATCCAATTCCAGAGAGTCACTCTATTTGGGATTACCTTTTACACATCATCAATTGGCGAGACTATGCTATTCGGACTTTGTTAGATGACCAACCTTATATCGTCGATCTGAATACTGAAAAGGATTGGACGACGATTGCGGATTTTTCACCAGAAGCATGGGAGGCAACTTTGGAATTATATAAAACTAGTACAGAGGAATTATCTGAGGCGATAAAAACTATCGATGACTCCAAGTTAGAAGAGGTCGTTCCCGAGCATAAATTTTCTTATTACACTTTATTACATGGCGTGATTCAGCATGATATTTATCACTCAGGACAAATTGTTTTATTGAAAAAAATGTTAAAAAAATAATCCTCCTCCTAAAAATTACAACGTTTTCAAATACTCAATCAAATTCCTCCTTTCTTCCTCCGTCAAATCATCTGCATAAGTATGTCCTTGATTCCCATAACCAGGCAATGAGGTATCATAAATTAATGAACTTCCGGTAATTGTTTCTATGGTATATTTCCATCCTACTTTTTCATGATCATATTCTGACGCTGCGGTGCTGAAAGATCGTTTCCATTTATCAGGACGTTGCGAACTATTCATTAAATCATCTAAAGTTGGAACTGAACCATTGTGCAAGTACGGAGCAGTTGCCCATATTCCATCCAAAGGTGGAGCCATGTATCCATTTTCAGCTTTCAAATAGGCAGCATTTTCTCCTTTGCTAAACCAACTCGAATTATACCAACTCACAAAATACGAATAAGCAAAATTACTACTCACCAAATATGGATCAGTTCCCACTTCATCAACCGAAACTAATAAGTTAGGATACGATTCATTTGCTCCATAAGAACCATGGCAAGTCGCACATTTTTCATTAAATAAATTTTCACCAGCCAATGCTCTCGTAGCATCAATTCCTTCGGGATACTCTGGCGCTTCCAATGAAAAAATATAAGCTAACACATCATCAAAATTATTATCAATCTCTCTTGCCTTGGTAGAATCCGATGCTGCCAATCCATTGGACGCAATCATAATTCTAGCAAAATCTCCACGACCTAATCCACTATAAAACATCGAGTTTTTCTTTTTCAAAAGCCACCATGCTGGAACATCCGTAGGAATTACTTCATCCGTAATTGGCAGCTGTGGTTCACCCAGCCATGATAAGTCATGCTTATTAATATGAGCGTAAAGAGTAACCGCTAATTTATCCGCAGAATTCACACCTCTCACCTTAGTCATTACATTATCCGCTACAGCGTGAATCCCTCGACTATAAGAGGCATATGCTTCCCACTCTGGAGATTCTTGACCATATAACAAAGTCAAAGTTTGATCAACTAAATTAATATTAGTTGCTGGGTTTAAGGTGTAATCGGTTACCGCATTTCCAAGCCCCATCACCAATTCTCCATTCAATGTTTGAGCATGACAAGTCAGGCAATTTGAAGTAACTATTCGAATTCCATTGGGAGCAGTCACCGCAGTTTCAGAATATCTAACATTGGCATTATCCCCCGTTCTATTGAGTCGATTCGATCCTTGTCCTGTAAAACCTAAATACAAATCTACCGGCACGCCACTATCAATATAATCACCATAAACTAAATATTTGTACCCTGCATCTGGATCACCATTTCGTTGACTTGAAGGTGGAATAAATTTGAATTTTTCGACAGGTTCCTCGACTATCGGATCATCGATAGAATTGGAAGAAATTGGCGAATCTTTTTTACAAGCTGAAAGAAAAATAAGGGTGAATAAGACAATTAAAAAAAGGTATTTTTTGGTCCCCATGGATGTGTTGTTAGAATTTTTTTAGACTAGTCGGTAGAGGGGATTTGGGCTGTCACATTTAAATATTAGTTTCAAAAGGAGGTGTGTAAATTAGTCATTGGGAAGATAATAGTCAACTGTGACGGTACAAAGAATTAGCCAAACAAGGGTTTTGATCTACCTATTTTTAAAAATACCAGATTGAAGGTAGTTATTTGATAAGTAATAAAATTAATTTGTAATTAACTGATTTACAGGCAAATAAGTCGAATTTTCATTATTATCGAGCGCTTCTAGAAACAATCGACCTGTTTCCTTAATCGTCTGTTCGATTGGAGTATATTTGAAGTTAAATGTATCAACTGACTTTTGATTTTCGTAAATCCAGGTTCTAAAGGAATTTTCTACTGTTTCTTTGGTCACTAAAGCAGAGGATCCTGTAATTCTAGACCGAAGCCATTCTACTCGCCAAGCCAATTGTCCCAAAATCGGATTTAGCGCAATACTTGGACGTTTTTTATTGATCGAATCAGCGATCATTTCGAACACTTTTTTATAGCTCACATTCTCTCCATTAGCAATCACTTTTTCGCCAATCATCTCACTTTCCATCAGCTCAATCATGAGTCGGCTCACATCCCGAACATCAACAAAACCAGTTCCACCAATCCCATAAAATTTATTACCATTATTTATTTTGGAAAAAAAACTTGCCGAGCCTTCCGCCCAAAATCCAGCTCCTAAAATGATCGAAGGGTTAATAATACTTGCCCGTAATCCTTCCGCCATACCTCGCCAAACTTCTTGCTCTGACAAATATTTTGAAATGCCGTACTCTGAATTAAAGTTACTTTTCTCCCACTTCGTTTTTTCACTAATCACTTTCAATCGCTTCCTTCTTCCAAGTGCGGCAATCGAACTGACATGAACCAATTTTTCAATATTATTTTCCAAAGCCAAATTCACCACATTAGCTGTCCCTTGAATATTTACTTGATACATCCTTTTTCGATGCTTAGCTTCAAAAGATACCATCGCCGCTGAATGATAAATTTGCTTCACTCCTTCCATCGCTTTTTCCAATCCTTTTACATCTAAAACATCACATTCCATCCAATGAATTTTATCTTCAATTGGCTTAACTAAATCCATTTTACTAGTCGCTCGTCGAATTGCAAATATATTGTTATAACCCTTTTGCACTAAGTAGCGCAAAAGATAAGAACCCAAAAATCCCGTTCCTCCGGTGACTAATATTTTTTTGTTGACGTCCATATTTTTTGAATCTCGAATGCTTATTTCTTAATCGATATTCATCTTATTTTTTTCCATGATAAATCGCTCCTCCAATCGTATCCCTCCTTGCCCCAGTTACACTTGCCAAACAATTCGGAATATTTTCCATTCTCAGCACTCCCAAAAGTGCCATCAAAATCGCTTCTTTAAATGCAACCGTTTCCTTTTTTGGAATCACAATTTCAAGATCAATTTTCTCTTTAAAAAGTTCTTGCATTCGTGCCATCAAAAATGAATTAAAAACACCTCCACCTGTTGCCAGCATTTGATACTTTTCTTTTGTAAGTCCTTCATTATCAATGATTTGAAGTACAGACAAAACAGTCTGTGTTGCCAATTGTTCAACTGCTGTTCGCATTCGATTTTCAACCGATTCGGGAAACTCTCGATACTTCTTCAAAAGATTTTGAACGACCCATTGATTGTCTAAAGATTTCGGATATTTTCGTGAAAAATAATCTATCGAGTTTACCTCTTCTAACAATGCTTTTACAACTTCTCCCTGAGCTGCGATTATTCCACCTTCATCATATTCTTGATTCATCAATACCGCCAGACCATTCAAAACTTGATTGGCTCCACCAATGTCAAACGCAATCATTTTTCCATGGACATTACAACTAATATTGGCAATTCCTCCAAGGTTAAGATAAAAATCATATCCTTCAAAAAGGTATTTATCCGCAGCAGGAGCCAAAGGGGTTCCCTCCCCTCCTATCGCAATATCTTGGGTTCGAAAATCAGAAATCACCGTCAAACCTGTCGTGGCAGCCAAGGCTCCCCCATCTCCAATTTGGGCAGTCATTCGCTTATCTGGATAATGAAAAATGGTGTGACCATGCGAAGCAATAAAATCTGGAATTACCTTACCTGCCTGCCGGACAGGCAGGTTCCGACTCATAAAGTCAATCACTAATTCACCTAGATAGTGCCCAAAATAGGCATGTGTTTTTGCATAAATTAACGCACTCTGAACAGGCAAATGAGCCAAGCGGCTTTGCCACATTTCAGAAAAAGGGATCGTCTCTGCTTGGAGTAATTCCCACTTTGAAATAGATTCATTTTCTACATCAAATTTACAATAGGCAATATCCAAACCATCGAGCGAACTACCCGACATCAAACCAATTGCGTTGTAAGTTTTTAGAGACATTAATTCTTACTTTTCTTTCGTAAATATATGGTGTATTTGGCGACAGCCTCAATTTCTGCAGTTGATAAAACTCCTTTGAAAGGCATCATCAACCCTTTGCCTTTGGTAATCGTTTTTACTCGACTTTTAATTCCTGAAATAGATTTCGTTAAATCCTTTGAACCATTGACCCCTAATTTGCCGTCATTACCATGACATGCTACACAAAAAATTTTATATTTTTCTTCTCCTAAAGTTAACTCCTCCTCTGAAGCAATTCTCTTTGTTCCGCCGCAAGCAAAAACAATGAAGAAAATAAAAATAAATACAATTTTAATTTTCATAAAATCTAATTTTATTCTTCTTTTTGCTTCCCTAAATGAATAGTGTACTCCGCCGCTGCTTTGATTTGTTCAGGTTTTAAAACCTTTTTAAAAGCAGTCATCATTCCTCGACCATTGGTAATTACTTCAATCCTTTCTTCCAATTTCAAATCGGATTCTGCGAAATCTCTTGCTCCATTGATTCCTAATTTACCATCCATTCCATGACAAGGCACACAGAATTGTTGATATACTTTTTTGCCCGCAGCCAATGAATCAACTTGTGCTTGTGTTGTCCCATTATCCATACTCGCATATTTAGTTCCAGCAGCAGATTTTCCTTCGCCACAAGCGAATACAATGGCAATGATAAAAGCAAAAACAATTGAAGCCCTCATTTTGATGTGTTTTGATTTTTCATAAAAAAATAATAGCGAAAGTACGATAAATGTTGAAATCGGAATTACAAAACGAACATTTCTTTATCTTCGTAGCGATGTACTTTATTAGGTTGGAAAAAAAGTGAAGCAATTTTTTTAGAAAAAATAAATGAAAAAAAATAACCATATAACAATTATCATTCTCGCCGCAGGATCATCATCTCGTCTCGGTCGCCCAAAACAACTATTGGAGCTAAACGGAAATACATTGTTACAAAAATCAATTAAAACTGCCTTGAATGTTTCGAAAAATGTAATTGTAGTGTTAGGCGCAAATGAGAAATTGATTCGTCCAACAATTATAGATTTCCCAATTAAAATTGTTTTAAATGAAAACTGGACAGAAGGAATGAGTAGTTCGATTCTGACTGGAATGTCAGTTTTAGCAAAAGAAAATTGTCAAGCGGTTCTCATCATGTTGTGCGATCAACCTTTTGTAGATGCTTCTTTATTGGAAAAAATGGTTTCGTTTTTTGAGAGAAGTGAGTTCCCAATTGTTGCTGCGGAGTACAAAGGTAAAGTCGGAGTTCCTGCGATTTTTGATGTTTCTTTTTTTCCAAAATTAAGAACTCTCGAAGGGCAAAAAGGAGCTAAAGCATTGATAATGAACAATTTGGAAAAAGTAGAGCGAGTCATTTTTGAAAAAGGGAGAATTGATATTGATACGGAGGAGGATTGGGAGGAGTTTAATAAAAATTAATTTTTTCGCACAAAGTAAACTCATTTTGAAAACATATTTAGTTCATGTCTTAAGTTAGGTAATTACTTCTGTTAAAAATGGATTATAGAAACCAATGTCATCGAAATGATCTCACTATCTCGTAAATACTGTGACAACATCTTTGCCCGTAAAGATATCGCTCTCATTTTTTGCTAAATCCTACCTGAACGAACTTATTAACTTGGGGGCATTCATATTTATAAAATTTTTATTCACCACAGATTACCTTTAGGTTTGTAAAAAGAAGAAAGATTATATATTACCAT
>CAYGRM010000317.1:0-7759 GCA_964352225.1 uncultured Saprospiraceae bacterium
TTTCCGTCTTGGTCAACGGCTACACCAGGCAACGCTTTCATGGCGTCCAAAACCGAACCACCCGATTGTGCTACTTGATCTTCCAAGCTAAAAGATTTTTTGTCCAAGCTCGAACCTACAACTGCTTTTTTAGCATTGATAACTATTTCGTCCAATTGGTTGGATAGGGTAGGTAATTCAATTTTACCTACATCATAATTATTATTTTTTTCTCCCACCAGAATAGAAATTTTCACTTCTTGAAGACCAACAAAAGAACTTACCAATTGATAGTTGCCGGTGGGAATACCTTCCAAAATGAAACGTCCATTTTCGTCAGATAAACTTCCTGTGATCATAGTGAGATTATCTTCTGAGTTTAAAACTATGGTTGCGTAGGCAAGAGGTTCAGCAGTTTCTTTTTCGAATATTCGTCCCGAAATAGTTGCTTCGTTTTGAGCGAAAAAAGATAATTGGAAAGCTAGAAAAATAAAAATTGAGATTGTTTTTTTCATGAAAATGTATTCATTTAGAAAAGCGATTTGGAGAATATTTTTTAATTAGAATATTTAAATAAGTAGATGCATGACTGTTTTAAATAAAAGTGTCATTTCATTTAAAGTGCAATAATATTAATGGATTTAGGAGAAAATTAGGAGAGAATGGAAGATAGACAAATTATCTTGCCTAGTTACTTAAGGAAATGTATTTATAGAAAAATGGCTGTTAGAACTTTAATTTCTAACAGCCATTTTTTACTTTTTTATTTAAGAAGATTTCGGACGTAGCAAGTTATATTTCTCGGCCGCTTGCCGATGCGAGTGGATTAATTTTTCGAACTCAATCAAAGGCAAGGGGATTCTAGTCTCCACAATATCTGTATCGATGGGTCGATAATTATCATCTGGAAATGGAAAACTAACTTCCTCTCCGTTGATATCGATCATCTTTTTTACTTCCAAAAAGTATTGAGTATGACTATCTTTTTCAATATAGTGAAATACAATTGGTTCAAGATCCATTGGATAAAAACCAATTTCTTCCAAGGATTCCATCACCATCGTTCTCAACATATAAATGGCAGCTTTATTTTCAGTATAACCTTCCAACAAATCTTTCCTTTTACGTTCATTTCGATAAATGATCGCTTGAGTTTTTCTAGGAAATTTTAATTTATCTAAAGTTTTAAAAAGTGCATTTTCATAATCCATGTATTGTTCATAGATTTTTTCATCAGAGCCACCTGGTAATTTAAAATTGGTGATATCTCGAAATCGATCTCTATCTCTTAATGCTATAATATTAGGATCGCCATCAGCATCATTGAAGCAAAAAATTATGCCCACATAATGACTTTGAGGCGGTTCAGGCACTTCCGTCAATTTGTACGTTTGATATTTATCCAGCATAGGAAAATAAGATTGTTTTGGTATTTAAATAAAAATTGAAGTTACTAGACTTTATTCTAAATGAAGTTGTATGGGAGAACGTAAAACGTCTAACGTTCAACGTCCATCGAATAAAGTCTACTTAATAATCCGTTTTGATGTCTTTATTGAATGGTAATTTCATTTGATAACCTAAGTCAGCTGATTTTGAATTATCTGCTACATCTAATCCATATTTTATTTTGGAAGGATCATCATAAACAAAAGTTCCAAATATTCGATCCCAAATGGAAAAGATATTTCCAAAATTCGTATCCGTCCATGGACGTTCAAAGTGATGATGGAACTTATGCATATTAGGAGTGATAAATAGATAGCTTAAAAAATGATCAACACTTATCGGCATTTTTAAATTAGAGTGGGTCCAATAGGTCATTACAACTGTTGTAATTCGATAAACCATATAAACACCAAAGGGAATTCCACCAACTAAAATAGCAAGAAGTGCAAAGACCTCTCTAAAAACATAGTCTCCTGGATGATGTCGAGTGCCAGTTGTCACATCGACTTCGGTATCACTATGATGTACCATATGAAATCGCCACATAAACGCCACTCGGTGTAATAGATAATGTACAAAATATTGAGCTACTAAATCCAAAATCATCACTCCCAAAATCAACTCTACTACTAAAGGAAGATCAATCATATATAATAATCCAATATTATTCTCTCCTGCCCAAATAAAAACGCCTACTGTTGCTAAACCAAAAAGAGCATTGATAATTATAGTAGTGGAAAGTAGAACTAAATTAACTTTGGCATGTTTCCATTTCTTATAAGTAAACTTGGCTAATGGATAGGCACTTTCTAGCAACCAAAAAGCACCCATACAAATAACTATCCATGAAAATTTTTGTGCATTATTTAATTCTTCAAAAAAGGTAATGAATTCTTGCATATTATAGATTTTTATTACGTTTTTAGGTATGTTACACTTATTTAGTAACTACAATAAAGGTAATTAGTTTTTTCAAAAAAAAGGTAAAAAACCAATAGACTTGTAGCTTTCTTGATTACATGATTCGAAATATAAAACTAGTTTAATGGCAGATCTAAACTCATATCCAATTCGATTTATTGAGCCTGTTCAGTTAAAAGATGGAACCTTGGTTCAGTTGCGACCGATACATCCATTAGATGAAAATCAGGCAGAAAGTTTTAGAGGGAAATTATCTGCAGAAAGTATTTATGATAGATTTTTGGGATACATTCCCAAAATATCAAACCGCTTAGTGGAACGTCTGATCAATATTGATTACTCTCAAGAAATGGCAATTGTGGCAGAAGTTCATCTGGAAGAAAAGGAAGTAATTGCTGTGGCTCGAATCGCAAGTGATGGAAGTTCCTCAGCAGATTTTGCCATTATTATCGCTGATAATTGGCAAAAGAAAGGTCTAGGAACTATTCTTACTAGTTATCTAATTGGAGTAGCTAAAGAGATGGCGTTTGAAAAAATCTATGCGACCGTTTTCACTCGAAATAAAGGAATGTTAGAAATTTTAAAACGAAAAGAGTTTACTTTTCGAGCGGAGGATGCCATGACCACTTATGCGGAGTTAATATTAAAATAATTTTTAGTGAAAAATAATGTGCAGCATAACTAAGGAAACCAATAATCCTAATCCTATCTGTTGAACACCTTTCGATTCTTTTTGTAAAAAAATAATATCCTTTCCTTTTTTAAAACCTGCTTTCCAACTTCCCAAAGTCAAAATCGAAAATGCAATCACAATCACCCAACCAGCTCTCACGAAGTAATTCATGGTTGGAAAGACCCCTTCGAAAGAAATCAACCCAACATCAAATCCTTTAAAAATTAAATGCAAAGGGATGGTCGATAAAAATGCAATCAATGCTACACGATGATTAGGAGCAGCTAGAAATGCTGCGGAACAAATTAAGACAACAATCCCACAATTGATATAATACCTTAACTCATTTAAAGTATGCGTAAATGCTGCCTCTGGATTTTCAAATTTTACATACAATAAAACAAATCCCATCAAAACACCTGTAATCAAACTCATCAAAATCGTTCTTCTTCCTGCCTTGACGACTTCTTGATCAGTAGCATCTTTTTTTATATATCCTTTATAAATATCAATGGAAAAAAGCGTCGCTAAGGAATTAAAAGTAGAGTCCACCGTACTCATCAACGAAGCAAAAAGCGCACATAGAATAATTCCTTTTACGCCTGTCGGCAAATAAGTTTTGACTAAATAGGGAAAAGCCAAATCTGGTTCTGCTAACGGGGTTCCATTCTCTTGCATGATTCCATACAAAGCTATTCCAGGAATAACAATCAATGCTGCCATCACATATTTTATAATACCTCCAAGCATCAATCCCTTTTGTGCTTCTCGTAAACTCTTGGCTGCCAATGATCTTTGAATTACTGTTTGATTGGCACACCAATAATTAATGTTTAATAAAAACAAACCAAAAATATGTATCCAAGGTAATTTTTCATGATCTGCTGGCAAATGGAGATGCATTAATTGTGGCGTCTTGATGTATAATTGCGACCAACCTCCTAAATGATATACTGCCGTAAACATTACTACAAAACCACCTAACAATAGAATTACAAATTGAATAATATCCGTTTTGACCACAGCTGCCAGCCCTCCCAAATAGGTATAAATCGCAGAAAAAACACCTAAACCAAAAACTAAAATAGCTATTCTAATAATTCGATCTTCATGAATAAAACTCAGCTGTTCAGCAAAAACTAAATCAGCAGCATAGGCTCCCCAAAATAATGCTGCACCCAAGGTAATGGTCGCAAACAACAAAATATTTGCAATGGAATAAAATAAAGCTACTCGTCGTCCTAGTCGTTTTTGAATAAATTGAGTAATGGTAATAATTCCATCTTTTAAGTACATTGGAACAAAAATAAATGCTGCCATCAAAATTCCTTGGACGGCATTTATTTCCAAACTAGCCTGTGCTAGTCCATACAAATAAGCAGAACCCATCATCCCCAAAAATTGGTATCCATTGATATTCGTAGCAATGGTAGACAAGGCAATGGAATACCATTTTAGATTTCGATTACTCAAAAAATATTCTTCAGTCGTCACATCTTTTTTACTTCTACCTGAAATAGCTACTACGAAAATAATAATAAAGTAGGAGAGGACGATGGCTAAATCTAACATGGACTGATTTATTTTTCGTTTTGTAAATGTATTGTTGGAATTATTTCCTTTGTCCTCGTCCTAAAGGAGTCATGGGCATTTCTTTCGGAATTCTGCCTTGAATTTCTGGCAATGAGACAGTTTTTAAATGTGGTAAAACCATTTTGGCAAATCGTTCGCATTCCTCCAGATGAGGATACCCAGAAAAAATAAATGATCGAATTCCCAAATCCATATACCTTTTTATTTTTTCTAAAATTTGCTCTGGAGTACCTACTAAGGCAGCTCCACAGCCAGATCTTGCTCGACCAATTCCAGTCCATAACAATTGTTCTACAAATCCTTCATTGTCTGATAAATCTCTCATGTTGGCCTGACGAGCCACGCCTAAAGATTTAGCATCAAGAGCACGTTCTCTAATTTCATTGCCATGTTCATCATTCCCATCCACTTTTGACATCAGCTTTCTTGCAGCAGCTTTAGCCGCTGCTTCGGTTTCTCGAACTATCACATGAATCCGCAAACCAAAGTCCACCGTTCGATTATATCCAGCAGCCTTTTGAGACATGGTCGTCATCAATTCTTCTAATTTGGTTTCCGTCTCTGGCCACATTAAATATACATCGCAATGTTCTGCACAAAGATCCACACCAGCAGGGGAGTAGCCACCAAAATACAATAGTGGGCCACCGTTTTGTTGATAAGGTTTGACAGGATCAGTTGGTAATTTTAAATTATAATATTCGCCGGAGAAGTTGATTTCATCTTCATTCCATGCTTGTTTTAAAATCTGAATAACTTCTCTAGAACGTTGATATCTTTCTGCCGAACTCAGATCAGTTCCAGGCAGATTGGAAGAGATAATATTGATAGTTAATCTTCCTTTTAAAATATGATCAAGGGTGGCAATTGCTCTAGCTAACATCGGAGGATGCACCTCTCCACATCGAATCGCAGCCAACAAATTAATATTTTTAGTTAACGGAGCCACCGCTGATGCAAAGGTTAAAGTATCTTGCCCAACTTGATACGAGGAAGGGCAAAGAATATTTCGAAACCCTAATTTATCTGCGGTCAATAAAATTTTAGAAGCATTTTCCCAACTACTTTTATGATCCATGCTGTGAGCTCCAAGTATTTCATCATCACCATTACAGATGGGAGCAAACCATGAAACTTCAGCACCATCTAGGTGCTCAGATCGAATTTTGATTTTTGATTTTTCCATTTTATTCTTCGTAGTAAATGTTATTTTTTATGTTTTGAACTCTCTTGGTTTTCCTTCCAAATTGAGGTTTGGTCAATCCCGAAATTCTAAAAAGTTTACACATCAACTGATTCCTACTTAGTACGCTGTAACATAATTAACTTTTGAACTTGATGGCTTCTTTTAAAATTATCCTTCGTTAAATTTTCTGCAGATAGCTAGGCTATCTTTATCAAATTTGCCTTGACTAATTTCAAAATAATCTCATCAAATCCTAAAATAATTTAGGTTACAGAGTACTTAATCTATTTCTTTGCCAGTTGAGGCTTTCCAAAGTAAGTACCATTCTTGGCGAGTCAATTCAATTTTGCAAGCATCCAATGCTGATTTTACTCTTTCGATTTTAGCAGTTCCGATTACTGGAATAATTCCCGATGGATGTTTTAATAACCATGCTAAAAGTATTTGGTCTAATCCAACATTATATTTTTCAGCCAATTCATTCCCCACTTTTTGGATACGAAGAATTTGTTCATCTTTTGATTTTCCAAAAACTTTTCCTCCGCCAAGCGGAGACCAGGAAGTGGGGGCAATTTTATTTTTTTGGCATTGCAAAAGAGTACCATCCTCGAATGCATTCAATCGAGTAATCGAAATTTCTACTTGATTAGTTTCCATTGGAAAAATGGAATTTAAAATATCAAATTGAACAGGGGTAAAATTCGAGACTCCAAAATGCTTAACTTTTCCCTGCCGTTTTAATTGATTGAATGCTTCAGCAATCTCAAACGGATCCATCAAAAAATCTGGGCGGTGAACCAATAGCAAATCTAAATAATCTGTTTGCAATAGTTGAAGAGAATCCTCTGCTTGTTTAAGGATGTGTTTTTTGGAATTATTATAAGTATTCGTGATGAATTCTGGTTTTCGTTCAGTAGTTAGACACACGCCACTTTTGGTGGTAAGTTGGAGTTTCTGCCGAAGACTAGGATTTCGTTTTAGCAATTTTCCAAACTCATCTTCCGTCGAATAATGGCCATAAATATCTGCGTGATCAAAATCATTCAAACCCATTTCAAGACAACCTTCAACAAATTTTTCTAGTTCTGATAAATTCATTTTTGCTCCCCACTCACCAAGCCTCATGGTACCGACAATGATGGGTGCAAATTTTATTGATTCCATATTCATTATTTTTTTTTGAAAAAAACAAATATACAATTCCTCAAATCATTTTCTATTTTTACAAAAAATAATGAAACGAGTTTTATGAAAAATGAAGAGCAATTGATCCATTTTGAGGAAGGGCAAATCAAAGGTTATGATGTGGATATTCATCAGCGAGCAACCATTCCTGCGATGGTGATGATGATGCAAGAGGCTGCGATGCAACATGTTTTAAGCATCGGAGTTTCTGCCAAAGAATTGGTCAAAGAAAACTTAGGTTGGGTGTTGCACCAGCAATATTTTGAATTTTTTCGACAACCGATGTTGGGAGAAAAGGTAAATATCCAAACCAATCCAACCGGTCTGGAAAGGATATTTACCTATCGAGATTTTCAAATGAAAGATGAAAAAAAAGTAATAGTTGCACAAGCAAGTTCATCGTGGTTACTAATGGATACCGAATCAAGAAAGATGGCAAAATATCCAGAATTTATTGCTGAAATGTTACAACCTTCCAATGATTTTGAAAAACTCCCACGACCACCGGTGATGAAGTTTAAAATTGAAAAATTTGATTTTAAAAAAACTTTCCAGGTGGGTTTTCATGATTTAGATTTCAATGGACATTTGAGTAATTTTTATTATTTTAAGTGGATGTTGGATTCTATGCCTGCTGAATTTTTAAAAAACAATCAGTTGCAATCTTTGCAAATTCGATTTAAAGAAGAGTGTTATTTAGATGATGAAGTGGAAGTTTTGATTGAAAAAGTAGATGAGAAAACTTACGTGCACATATTGTTAAAAAATCAAAA
>CAYGRM010000317.1:7769-7978 GCA_964352225.1 uncultured Saprospiraceae bacterium
CAGAGGGGAGGACGGTATGGAAATAAATTAATTAATGATGGAAATTCTAGATCACTTTGATCCAAAAGTAAGACAACTAAAAAATAGTGATAATTTGAAATGGTTATTAGCTGGAATTATTTGCTTTGGATTTTTTATTCAACTAGAATCATTTTTTCAACAAATTCATTTTTGGTTTTTTAAAGATCCAATTCTTGATTTAATTTGTC
>CAYGRM010000318.1:0-7954 GCA_964352225.1 uncultured Saprospiraceae bacterium
TTAAAATTAGTGATTTTAATATTAACTGCTGGATCTAATTTTGGGGGTAAGTATAATTCTTAGATTTTTCATGGAAAATAGTTTTTGAAAAAATGGCTGTATTCTTCAAATAGCTACTCAGTAAAGTATGCAAATCTCGCTCGTTATAAGACTTAACTTTTGGTTGTTCCTTTATCTCGATTCCTTCTTGGTTTATTGAATCAAAATCAATTGAATCCTCATCTTTGGTAAGGTAATAAAAGAATGTTCCACCTTCTCCTTTTATCCTTTTGACTCTTGCATCTCCTTTCCGTATAAAATCACCAAGTAGCGCTGAAACTGTGGAAGCAGGTGTTTTCGCTTCTTTGAAATTATAGTAGCCCTTCGCCACCAAATGATTATAGACTTCTAAATAATTGGTAATCTGTTTTAGGTCTTCCAAACTTTTAAGAATTGCTTCCTTGATAGTCATATTGGTTATTGGTTTTTTTATAAAGAAATAAGTTTTTTACTAGACAGATTTGGGATGAGCGTCGTATTTCTTCTTCCTGTTTTGGTCGGACTGGAGTCCGCTACCTTTTAGCGTATAGCGACAACATGTCGCCACGAGCGATGCTGTTTTAATTTTTAGCTTTCTTGTCGGTCACAGCGGGGTAAGTTAACCCTTTCAATACCGCTGCAATCTCCGCCTTTTTTATCAAGATCTGATTTTGCTGCGCTACCTCTACTTGCAGTCTCTGCTTATTAGACAACTTAAAATCCAAAGGCACCTCTTGAATATCTACCACGCCCATTTCCAATAAGGCATTTTGTTTTTCACCTCGTAATCGGCTAATATCAAAGATCGTATAGTTTGGAAATGGCGGATGATAGTGTTTCAGATAAGTACAATTCAATTGATTGCCACAAGGATTGGTTAGCGTAGTGAGCGAAGGAAGACTGTCTCGATGAATCCATTCCCATGCCTCTTTAGACTGCCTACGAGTATCATCCATAATGCCATCTACTTTTGCGGTGACATCTTTTATTTGTAGCAATTCCTTAAGGTCTGGTGAGTGCTGAAAAGGATATTTACTATTCACATGAATCAAGAAAGTACGTCTGACTCGATACCCTTGCGATTCAAATACCATTCGCTGAAAAGCAATATCCATCTTGTGTTCTAACTTCAATTTAGTCGATGCTTTGACTTCATAAATATCACATTCCTTTTCTCCGTAGAAAACGGTGATGTCTGCTTTTACGATAAACCTTTCCGACTTTACTTGATATTGAAATGCTATTTTATTGTGAGGAATAAATTCACTATTAATCACCCCTCCATTCTTGAATCGTTCTTTTGCCAATTGGTCAATAATCTTCCCTTGCTCTACTTTATGTTGAGCATCCAAGGAAAAAGGGGGCATCAGATCTGGTTGATGATAGGACATCCAGAATTCTTCTGGACAGGCGAGATAGCTGAGGTAGTTGGTTTTAGAGAGCTTGGTTATGGACATTGTGTTTAAAGTCTGTTTCTGTAAATGTAATTAATAAACAATGCATTAAGCAAAATTCTTATGCTTTTAAGAACAATATGTCTTAATACAATTTCCCTCATCGACATCCAAACTTGATACTTAACACATTCCACTTTTTTTATTGGGGGAAGTAATTATACCATCAAGCGCGAACCTGTTTTTGCAATAGATTCTTTTTCACCCAGCCAACTTTATTATTATAAATCACTTTCCACCAATAACCTTGTGGAGATTCTAAAACTATAACTTCTTGGTTGACTTCAAGTCTCTTTAATACCTTTGATTTTGAATTTGCAAACTCTCTTAAACTTGTTTTTGCAGTTACCGTGTATGTATTGTTATAATAACTAGGGACAATTTTATTTTTATCTTCTTTTGGAAGATCCGCTCGATTCAAATTTGGTTTCTTTTTTCTGGAAGGAGAATATTTTTTCTCTTCTTTGGGTTTAGGTTTATAGTATAATTTAGTCCTGTCTACACACACTCCACAACTTCCTCCATTGTTGCAATACTTACAATATTTACAATTTTTACAGGCGGTACAACTGGCAAGCCCTCTGCAAGTTCCATTTTCATTACCATAACTACTACAAAGAATTCTTTCTATTTGTATCGGCTCATATGTTTTTTTTGAAACACCTGGAAAAGAAAAAATAGAAGTGAAGAAAACAAGTCCTAATACAGAAAAAAGAAAAGTTAGTTTCATGGTTTTTATTTTAAATGGCGCAAAATATTTTTCTCAAAAACATGCCCTACTCTACTTTTGTTATCTCAAATATAAATTTCCACTTTGCGATATTCCCTGCATTTTGTCCCCCATTTTCCATCACGATTACATTCATTTCAAACCTACTACTTTCTTGAATAGAAATTAAATCTGAATAGGTAAAGTCCATATGGTTATCTCCTGCGTCTGAATAATTTTTATCTTCTTCTATCGAGTGTGCTTCAATGCGTAAAGGGGCTCGTTTCTTTAATTCGACCACCAATTCTTCCTCCTTTTTGATTACATTTTTATTGATGGAGAGAAAGTGATTCCATTCTTGTCCAACGCCATTATTTGATAACTGTAGGACGTGTTCTAGTTTGATGGAGATTTTTCTTTTGGCTAGATCTGATTTACTATGTCCCATAGATTGGAAACTAAATAAGAGAAAGAATATTAGGTATGTGTAGTTTTTTTTCATTTTAGCCAAATTAGTTAGGCGCATTTTTATTATTTTGGAATGCTGAAATTATTAGCCAAATCCCCACAACTACATCTACTAAATTCCATAATTCTCTACCAAGTGCAATTTTCAGAAATGGCTGAAATAAAATGGCTAAACCAAAATAAAGATAGGCAATATTCTGATTTTCTCTTTCAATCTCCTTGAATCCCAAAAAAATAAATACCAGCATGGAGACCAATCTAACCAATTGATAATAGCCGTATGGCATATCAATTAGGCAAACAAATAACATTATCGAGAGAATGATTTTTATTGTTTTTTCCATTTCATTAGAATTTCGGCTCCTTCATTTTATTACTGATAGAATTTCGCAATGCTTACTTACCCATCGAATGAGATGTAAAAGTAGTATTTCATTGTTATCATTTCATTTTCTTTCCTTGTCATTTACACATTGTGATTATCCCAATTATTTTGTGCTAAATTCCAAAGAAATAGACCAATTGGAAAAAATATTAATCCCAGAATAGGGTTACCAATATCACTTGTAAATCCAAAAATCAAATTTCCACATCCACTCATTGTCAAGATTGCACCTAATGCCATTATTAATGCGTTACCAAGTTGAAAACCTGTTTCTCTAACAACGCCGACTATAAGATTAGAAAATTCATTAAAAGCCATTTT
Source organism: uncultured Saprospiraceae bacterium (assembly GCA_964352225.1). Lineage (GTDB taxonomy): Bacteria > Bacteroidota > Bacteroidia > Chitinophagales > Saprospiraceae > CAJQQY01. Next base: position 3,356 of record CAYGRM010000318.1, read on the forward strand.
TGCAAAATTTTCTGCTTGTTCTCTTGCATTCTTTGACCATTTATTTAAATCTTCATCTTCATATCTTCTATACGATCTTTCTTCCTTAAATTCTTCTGAATTTGATTTTTGCTGACTATTGGTTCGTTCTGAATAATCAGATTTCTGCTCAGACTTTTTACTAAAATAGAACTTATATTCCCCATTGTACCTTAACCGAGCTTCATCATCATATAAAATCAAATATGCTTCATTTATTTCAATGAACTTTTCGTGAGCATCAGGACTTTTATTCTTATCTGGGTGAAATTCCAATGCAAGTTTTCGATATGCTTTTTTAATCGTTTGCTTATCTGCACTCGAATTTAGACCAAGAGTTTCATAATGATTTGGAATCATTAATCTTTATTTAAAGTGATGTCTTTTGAATCATTATTTTCTTCATCTTCATCCTTTTTCCCAAAAAGACTTCTATAGATTATTGGAATTAACAATACTCCAATCCACATTACAGCCCCGCCACCGCTTTCTTTAACTACAGTCAATCCAACTAAAATTACGAAACAAACAATGATGAATGTGATAATTTTCCCTGCTTTACCCATTTTGAATTTTTTTTTGGTTTTGTCTACTCTATTCGGTTTTCGACTTCCCCGATGATTCCTTCTTACTATCTAATGACCGATAGTGGCAAATAGTAAAAAAACTAAAATCCAAGTATATTCCTTAACTAATCAAAATCTGGCGCACATCCCAAATTTGAATTATACGGTTCTATATATTTCCAAAAAGCCTTACCTGCACTACTCGAATAATTCATTGAATAATTTGATTTAGTGCTTGAACTAACTTGATAGATATATTCATTGCAACCATATGAGTTCTTCTGTTTGAAACATACTATCGCAAAATAATAGCTACTATAATCAATTGTCACATCATAGAATGTTACTTTGGAAATGGCATCACTATTATAGCTGGAATATGTTGTTCCGTAGTTTGATTTGACGCTTGCCATTACTTCTGCACAGGATTGTGCATTTAAATTAGAAAATCCAAAAATTAGAATTAGGGAAAATAAGATGTTTTTCATATTGTTGTTGTTTTGTTTATGTCTAAACTTATACAAAATCTCAATTAGTATTTTTTTCACCACTCATCATTTTGATTGAGATAATTTTCTAAAGATTGCGTCAGTTCACTCCATTCCTTCCTTGCCCTTTCTATTCCTTTTTGTGTTTCTAAGGCTCTATAGGTTGCATTATAATATGTCTCCCCCATTCCACTTGTTGCCTTATACAAAGGATTGTTAACTTTCACTCTAATCTTACCCTCCTTCATTTCTATATCTACTGTTTGCTTTACACTATATGTGTAGACTCCTTCTGAGTAGGTGAAGACATATTTCCCCATTATTTTTCCTGCTTCCTTATCTTGAAATTCAATTACCGATTCTGCTGAATTAAATGTTTCCACAAACCAACCATTAGCTTTAATATAAATTTGGTCTTTAGCTTTGCCAGAAACCTCTATAACCTTTTCAAAAGTTCTCATTTCGGGTGCTGCTTTTGCTCCCATCATCGTTGCACATCCGTTCAAAGTAAATCCTGCTAAAATTATACTGGTTAAAAAAGTGATTAGCTTTACCATTTTCATTCTATTTTTATACGTTTTAAATTAATAGGTCGAATACTTTTATTATGCTGCTTAACGGCAATGTGTATTAAGGTTTTTGATAGATGAAAATCCGCCCATTACTAGGAAGTAATACTCTGAGGCACTTCAAGAGTTTGTGCTTTTATTTTTCACTCTTCTTCAGAGCTAGCTTAGATGAGAATGACTCATATTTATTTGTTATTGCTTTGAAAAATTGTAAGAACATGAGTTATTTGAAAAATTTAATGTTCCACTTAAATTAGTACCGTTCAGACTAAATGAACCATCTACTGTTCCAGTTTGCCCAGTAACGTTTTGACTAGGGATACTTATTGATGAACAGTTAGATGACAAATCACCATTAAAAGTGATTGCAGTTCCACTTATTGATATTACAACTTTACCATCTGTTACTGAGGGACTTATCACCATTGTCAAATTGTTATTTACCCCTGGACAGGATTCTATCCCTACATAAGTTCCAGTAGCATCGGTTAAACATTCATCATCTTTCTTACATGAAGATGAAAAGATGATTATAATTCCTAAGATAATTGCAAATGTAAACTTGAGAGCTATTTTTGTGAATTTCATGATTTCTTTTGTGAAAATTATTAAAATTGGTTACTTGTTTGTTTTCATTTTTCATAGGGCACAACATCAGTTTATGAAAAAAAAATGGAATTTTTCAAAACCAAATATAGTTTCACAATACCTTTATATTTTCAATTATTAAGATCCTATCTTTTGTAATTATACTTTTATTGAAATAAAATTTGCACCAAATAAATCACCACTCCTACCTAATCACTCACCCTCTTTGCTACTAGAGCAAAATAGGGTGAGGCAAAGGTTAAAACTAAGAGAGTGCGTATGCTGTACATTCTGATAGATATAAAATGTTGTCTTTAATTTTTAGGTTTTTTAATTTTATTGGAGTCCAATTGCTCCCCATACTTCAAAATCGACCACACGTGTCTAGCACTCAAATTATATAAATCAGCCAATGCCTCCACCATCTTACTTTTATGAAAATTATGATCTGTAAGACGATTGTTATATTCATTTAATATCGTATACCTTTTTATCGTCGCTGCATTCACTAAGTCTTTGTCTAATAAAAAAATGATAAAATTATTTGTATCGTTTTCTATAGAATGTCTTTGACAATAACCTTCAAAATCTCGTTTCAAATGTTCTTCAAAGTTGAGAAGTAAGCGTTTACCAATTTCTTCTTTCATTTATGAATAGGGTTACCAGAGACGATTTTTATTTAGTTACTTAAATTCCAAAACCATTTTATTATCTTCGCGTTTGTTGATACAATTTTCGCCATTTCTCAAAAGATAAAAAAACGCAATATTTTAAATTCCCACCATTTTTTTACCACCTACTGAAACCTTTTACCTTTCCACAATACAACTTAAGTGACTCATTTACAGATAATTACAAAAAATATAATGAAGAACTTTAGATTTTTTTTCCACCAAAAAAACAATACTATTGCATAAAAATAAACTGCTAATTTTTTTAGGAAAACTGAGCGAACAGGAAATAAAGGAGTTTAAAATATCATATATGGATAAGTTGTATGATAGAACTTCTATATCAAATCGTTTATTGAATTACCTCATTAAATATCATCCCAACTTTTCTTCAGAAAAGCTGGATGCTGAGAAAATTCATAAAAGTGTTTTTAAAAATGCCACCTATAATCGGAATGATGTCATCAATGCTTTTTCCGATTTAAGGAAGGAATTAAAACGCTTTTTGATTTGGAATTCTAAGGACGATTATCCCTTTGAAAAAGATTCTATTCTGCTTCAGTTATATGAAAAATATAATTTGAAAACCCATTTTGACCTCCTGTTGAAATCAATGAATAAAAAGGTGGATAAGGAAAATGAGGATATTTGGAAATGGTATAAAAAAATGAAGATAGCTCATGAATATTATTTTGATCCTAAAAAAGAACAGATAAATCTAAGTGAAGATTCTCTACTAGAAGCAATGGAAAATTTAGATAACTTTTACGCTATATCAAAACTAAAATACGCTTGTGAACTAGAAAACAGAACTTATGTTTTACAAAATAAATTACCTGAAATTAAACTTCTCAAAGAGTTAGTCAATGAATCCAATAGTGAAGATTCAGCATTGCATCAATGTTTCTTTTTGGCGCTTCAATTATTTGAGAAGAGAGAAGAAGACACTTATTCGGAGTTGAAAAATATAGTTATTAAAAATATAAAAAACTTCTCTAGAGAGAATCAACTTATTTTTTTGACTTACTTAATTAACCATCATTCATACAGAATGAAAAATGGGTTATTATTATCCCGAACCGAATTTTTTGAGTTGTACCAATTTGGTGTTACATATGAAATATTTATAGTAGATGGAGTTTTTGACGTGAGCCACTTTAATAATATTGTTGGTTTAGCTTGCACGCTGAAAGAACTGAAATGATTAAAAAAATTCATAAAAGCTTGGAGCCCAAAATTAAATGATGATATAAGAGAACAAACCGAATTGATGAGTAAAGTATCTCTTCTCTTTGCAGGAGGAGAATTTGAACAAATAATAGAACTAACAAGAACTATTGAGTTTAAAGGGCTCAACAACAAGTTAAGATTTAGGTGTATACAGATTGCTTCAAGTTATGAACTGGATAGTTATTCTTCTCAAGATATAATTGACCTTTGTATAGCTAGCGAAAATTTCGCTAGAAGGAATACCGAAATTGGTGAATATATGAAACTGGGACTTTTAAATTTCACAAAATATGTAAAAAAGCTTTCAGGATTTTCACCTCAAAAAGAAAAAATAAAAGCTGAACTTGAAAAAGGTGAATTTATTTATTTTGGGGATTGGCTTAGAGAGAAAGTGCATTTATTATAAAAATGGAAAGGGTCGAAAGGGTCGAAAGGGTCGAAAGGGTCGAAAGGGTCGAAAGGGTCGAAA
>CAYGRM010000319.1:0-7868 GCA_964352225.1 uncultured Saprospiraceae bacterium
GACATGAGGTGATTCTTTTTGATAAAAATAAAGATGCACTAACTCGCGCAAGCGAAAATTTGCAAAAAATACTCAACCGACTTGTCGAGAAAGGACGAATGGATGATGCAACTGCCAAAGCAATTTTTGGTAGAATTTACCTCGTTGATAATATGAGCGCTTACGCCGAGTGTGGAATGATCATCGAAGCAATTATCGAAAACTTAGACGTCAAAAAATCCGTTTTTCAACAAATGGAAAGCATCGTAAGCGACGATTGTATTTTAGCTTCCAACACTTCTTCCCTTTCCATCGCCTCCATTGCCGCAGCTTGTGAAAAGTCAGAACGAGTCATTGGAATACATTTTTTTAATCCTGCTCCTTTGATGAAATTAGTGGAAATCATTCCAGCGGTGCAAACATCAAATGGAGTATTAGAAAAAGCTCAAAAACTCATCGACAGTTGGGGAAAGCTAACTGTGATCGCAAAAGACACTCCAGGCTTTATCGTCAATCGAGTGGCTCGACCATTTTATGCCGAAGCGCTTCGCATCCTCGAAGAAGGTTTGGCAGATGTCCCGACAATAGATTGGGCTATGACTGAAATTGCAGGTTTCCGAATGGGACCATTTACCTTGATGGATTATATCGGCAATGATGTAAATTATACGGTGACGGAAACTGTTTTCACCGCCTTCTACTTTGATCCTCGCTACAAACCTGCGTTCACTCAAAAGCGATTATCAGAAGCAGGATACCTCGGTAGAAAATCAGGAAGAGGATTTTATAACTATTCCGACAATGCTAAAAATCCTGAGCCTACGAAAAATGAAAAATTAGGAAAAAGTATCGTCGCAAGAATTATTACGATGCTGATTAATGAAGCTGCCGATGCGGTCTTTTGGCAAATTGCTTCAAAAAAAGATATTGATCTTGCCATGACTAAAGGAGTCAATTATCCAAAAGGATTACTCCAATGGGCAGACGAAATCGGCATTGCAAAATGCGTCAAAAGAATGGATAAATTATACAAAATTTATGGCGAAGATCGCTATCGTTGCAGTCCGCTGCTGCGAAAAATGGCGAAGCAGAGAACGACCTTTTTTGAAAAAGAAAAGAATATGATTTAATCTGATAGAACTCGAAGTTAAAAATTCACCTCGAGTTCTTTTCATTTAAATGAAAAACTGCCGACCCTCTCCTTCCCTCCTTTTTCCTATTTTTACAAAAAAAGATTATGAAAAACACCTTTACTATTATCCTTCTTTTTATCTCCATCAATATTTTCAGTCAAGTTTTTATTGAACTTCCAAGCATGCTAGTGGCAGTTGCTAACAATGCAGTTACGGAAGCGATGGTCAATGGAGTTCCCTATGTATACTCCTTCGCTGGAATTGACGAAACGAAAATATATTCAGGTATTCACAAAAAAGCATTTCGTTACAACACTCAAACTCAAGTATGGGATGAAATCGCAGAACTCCCAAGTGGGAATGGACGAATCGCAGCAGGCGCAAGTGTAGTAAAAAATAAAATTTACATCATCGGAGGCTACGAAGTTTTTTCCAATGGAAGCGAAATTTCAGTTGACAAAACTCATATTTACAACCCCGAAACGAACAGCTATGAAGCTGATGGAACACCAATTCCTTTGGCGATTGACGATCATGTTCAAGCTGTTTGGAGAGATAGTTTAATCTATGTTGTCACGGGTTGGAGCAATACTACGAACTATCCAAATGTCCAAATTTATAATCCTTCGAATGATGAATGGACGGCAGGAACATCTGTTCCAAACACTAATGATTATAAGGCTTTTGGAGCCTCTGGGGCAATTATTGGCGATACAATTTATTACCTTGGAGGCGCAAAATCTTCTTCAGGTTTTAATATCTCAGACAAACTTCGAAAAGGTATAATCAACCCAAATGATCCCACGAATATCACTTGGTCGCTAGTTGATAACGTTTCTGAAAAAATTTATCGAGCTGCTGCATTTCAAGGAGAAAACCACATCAATTGGATTGGTGGCTCAGAAGTGACTTACAATTTCAATGGCATTGCATATAATGGTTCAGGAGGTGTTCCACCAAGAGAAAATTGGACTTATTTGTATCATAATTCTGGAGGTGAAGTTTTACAATCTATTCCTCCTGACATGTGGAACGCTGCCCCAAAAGTGATGGATCTTCGAGGCATTGCTCGCTTAAATAATGATGAAGGAATAACAGCAGGAGGAAAGTTGGAGAACCAACAGGTGACAGACAAAGTTTTTTTAATCAACTTCAAACAATTACTTTCTAATCGTAACATTACCCTTACAAAATTTAAAATCTCCCCAAACCCATCTTCTAATTTTATTACGTTGGAAAAAGAAGGGAATTTTAAAATTGAAATTGTGGGTGTTAATGGAAAATTGTTTTTGGAAAAAAGTGTAACTGGATTTGATGAAATTAATATTTCAAATCTGAACTCAGGTATTTATTTTGTGAAAATATTTAAAAAGGAAAAATGGATTGGAATAGAAAAATTGGTGATTGAGTAAACGTACTGCGAAGCTCCCGCTTCGTAGCTGTTGCGATTCGAAGCAGGAGCTTCGAAATACTTTTAAATCATAAAAAAGTCATAAAATTCGTTCAATCCTACAACACCATTTTTATTTCCGTATTTTTGCAAAAACATTTTAAATAAAATGAATCAAGTAAAACTAATCGCGTTGGTCTTTGTTTTTTTTCTAGGAACTAGCTTTTCTGGAAAAAATGAAGCACACGATATTCACGTCAGCAAGTGCAATATTGATTTTTCTAATGAAGAAAAAACATTGCAAATCACGATGCATATTTACCTCGATGATTTAGAGTCTGATATTGCATTAGGAGGTGTGAAAGAAAAATTACATTTGCTCACAGAAAAAGAACACCAAGACGGAGATAAATTTTTACTCGAGTATTTTCAAAAGAAATTCAAACTCCAAGTAAATCAAAAAGACGTGACTTATAATTTTTTAGGGAAAGAAATAACGGAAGATTTGTTAGGTGGTTGGTTTTATCTCGAAGTAGAAAATGTGCAGGAACTTAAAGATCTTAAAATCAATTATAGCATCCTCACCGATTTATACAATGACCAACAAAGTGTCATCAAGATCAAAGGACCAAACAAAAAGAAAGGTTATTTCCTACTCGATAGCAAAAAGAAAGAAGCTACCGCAACCTTCTAATAATGAGCAACTTTTTTAAAAAAATACTTATCCTCCCAATTCGTTTTTATCAAATCACGATTTCACCATTATTGGGTTCGAATTGTCGATATCAACCTACATGTTCTCATTATATGATTGGTGCAATTGAAGAATGGGGAATTTTTAAAGGAGTATGGTTAGGTTTAAAACGCATCGGACGTTGCCATCCTTGGAGCAAAAGAGACATGCATGATCCTGTTCCCAAAAAGAAAAAAATAAAATAAATAGAGCTGCTAGCAACGAAATTTGCTAGCAGTTTTTTAATTAAAAAAAATGTAAAAACATTGTTATGTTAAGAAGACCTAGACGAAATCGACGTTCAGCAGCTATTCGCGGTATGGTTCGAGAAACACGTTTATCGACCGATAATTTAGTGTATCCTCTTTTTATTTTTGATGGAAAAAACATCAAAGATGAAATTTCCTCTTTGCCTGGAAACTATCGAATGTCGTTAGATAATATTTTAATTGAAATCGAAGAGTGCGTGAACTTAGGTTTACGAAACTTTATGATTTTCCCAGCAGTAGCTGAAAAATTAAAAAATAAAACCGCCACCTACAGTTACAATCCTAAAAATTTCTACCTCAAAGCTGCAACTAAAATCAAAAAGAAATTTCCCGAAATAACTTTAATTAGTGATGTTGCTATGGATCCATATAGTTCTGATGGACATGATGGCTTAGTAAAGAATGGAAAAATCCTCAATGATCCAACCCTACCTATTTTAGGAAAAATGGCCGTAGCTCAAGCAAAAGCAGGATTCGATATTATTGGTCCATCTGACAAAATGGATGGTCGAGTACAATACATCCGAGAAGCATTGGATAAAGCTGGATTTTCAGAAACAAGTATTATGTCATATTCTGTAAAATACGCAAGTGCATTTTACGGGCCCTTTCGAGATGCTCTCGATTCCGCTCCAAAAGCTGGTGATAAAAAAACTTATCAAATGGATCCTGCGAATCAACGAGAAGCACTCATTGAAGCAGAACTGGATACCCAAGAAGGAGCTGATTTTTTGATGGTCAAACCTGCTTTAAACTATTTAGATGTGATTAGTTTATTGAAAAGTAATTTTGAATTGCCAATTGCGGCTTATCATGTGAGTGGAGAATGTGCGATGTTAATTGCAGCTTGCCAAAATGGTTGGCTGGATTATGAAAAAGCAATGCCTGAGACTTTGACAAGTATTCACCGAGCAGGAGCTGATGTAATTATCACCTATTTCGCGAAGGATTATGCTAAATTGGTAAATTAACAGATAGCTGTAGACTTTAGTCGGTAGCCCGAAAAGAAGTGTAGTAACTTTTTTGAAAATTCAAAAAAAAACTTCTTCAAGGTTAAAAGTTAAAAACAAAAGAGCGGAACTAGGTCGAACCTAATTCCGCTTGTTTTTTTTGCAAATGGTTATACAATATCTTTTGTGAAAGATTGAAAGTCATTCTTTTTTACAAAAAGTTGTTACACTTCTTTTTGGGCTACCGACTAAAGTCAGTAGCTACGCCGAACACTATTTCAGACTAACTTCTCTTTCTTCAATCATCTTACGGATATTAATTAATGCATAACGCATTCTACCCAAAGCTGTATTGATACTCACTCTTGTCAACTGGGAAATTTCTTTAAAACTCATATCCGCATAGTGACGTAGAATTACCACTTCTCTTTGTTCTGGTGGCAATGCGTCCACAAGCGAACGAATTTTTTGATGTGTTTGACTTTTCATGATAGTTTCTTCAGCATTGTCATCTCCTGATTTCAATACATCAAAAATATCAAACGTTTCTGTTTGGGAAACTTTTGGACGACGCTTATTTCGTCGGAAATTATCTACACACATATTGTATGAAATCCGCAAAGCCCATTGCAAGAACTTGCCTTCGTGGTTATATTTTCCTTTTCGTAGGGTATCAATAATTTTGATAAATACCTCTTGGAAAATATCCTCAGCGAGTGCTGTGTCTTTTACGAATAAATAAATTTGAGTGTAAATTTTCGCCTTGTGTCGAGTTAATAATACTTCGAAGGCTTTTTCGTTACCTTCAAGGTAACTGTAAATCAATTGCTGATCGTTCAACTGGGTAACTTGCATAACTATCTACATTTAAGTTAAAAAAACTGGTCTTGACAATAAAATTTTAAAAAAGTGTAGATGTTATGTAATCTATAAGCAATGATTTTTATGAAGAAAATGATTTAAAAATGGGTAATAACCTTTCTGTTATTATGGATTTCTACTGTTAATATTCAAAATCTATTCCCAAGATAAGAGAATATTATGTTCGAGGCTAATTTTTTTTCTTCATTTAAGAAAAATTTAACGAAAACGTTAAATAGCATACAATTATTATAATCTCCTTAAACTCACAATGAAAAAAGGCGAAAAAAGTGAACTTATCACTTTGCCACCTTTGATTTATAAAAAACATCAAACCCAATGGTTTGATATTCAAGCATTTACAAATTACATATTTAAAAAATAATAACTCAACACTATATAAATTCGAAGTTTATTAAAGTGTTAATATTAGAGATTACTCTAAGGGATTTTATATAATCCGCTTTTCCACTCAATTCCTTAAGATCTAAAATTAAGTCATAACTCATTTTTGGTAACAATAAAAATCAATCATTTAATCTAAATTGAACTCGACCTTATAACTACAGATCCAAGGTCAACTACAGTATTTTCATTAGTGACTTTAAATATGTGTATTAAAATTTAACATCATTGATTTAGAAAAACTTTTACGGTAAAGAGTTATACAGCCAAAATTATCCAAACCAAAAAATCAAGAAAGATTCATTTTAATTAAACCACTCCTTCTTTTTGATGTTTTCTTAACTGAGTAAAACTAACTTTTCATGGACTTATTTATTTCCACTAAAAAGCGGTAATTTCGTTTCCTTATTTTTACAAAAATTTTGATCAAAACTTCCTCACTTTATGGCTACTAAAAAAGCTACACCTGTTCTCGAAAAACCTAAAGCTTCCAAACAATTAGATGGTATTTACATCAAAGGAGCTCGCGGTAATAATTTAAAAAATGTGGATTTGATGATTCCTCGCGACAAGTTAGTTGTCGTGACAGGTGTTTCTGGTTCAGGTAAGTCTTCAATTACGATGGACACTCTGTATGCCGAAGGTCAGCGTCGATACGTAGAAAGTTTGTCGAGTTACGCAAGACAGTTTTTGATGCGAATGAAGAAACCTGAGGTGGATTATATCAAAGGGATTTGTCCTGCTATCGCTATTGAACAAAAAGTGAGTACTCGAAATTCTCGTTCAACAGTTGGTTCATTGACTGAAATTTTTGACTATTTGAGATTGTTGTATGCTCGAATTGGAAAAACCATTTCACCAGTCAGCGGAAAAGAAGTGCGTAAACATGAAGTACAAGATGTGGTAGATTTTATCCAAAGCAATGAAGAGGGTGCCAAAGTGCAACTCTTTATTCCTTTACAGCATAAATATAAAGATCGAACCTTGAAGCAAGAGTTATCTTTTTTATTGCAAAAAGGTTTTACGCGATTATATTTCAACAAAGAACTCAAGCGAATTGAAGACATCTTGGAAGATGATAAAATTAAGCTGGACAATACGGTTGATTTTTTTGTAAAAAAAGATATTAGAGTTTTGGTTGATCGATTTGCTGTTCGGGCAGAGGATGACATTGAACATATTCAGCGAATTGGAGACTCTGTTCAGACTGCATTTTCGGAGAGCGAAGGGGAGTGTATCGTAGATCTAATTGGGAAAAACACGAAGGAATTCAATAATCGTTTTGAGTTGGATGGAATGATTTTCTTAGAACCGACGCATCAATTATTTAATTCTAACAACCCCTACGGCGCTTGTCCGAAGTGTGAAGGTTTTGGAAAAACGATGGGTGTAGATGAAAATAAAGTTATTCCTAATCCATCACTTTCTATTTTTGATGGAGCTGTCGCTTGTTGGAAAGGGGAAAAATTAGGGCGATGGTTAGACTTATTTTTGAGTGCTGCGCACAAGTTCAATTTCCCAGTTCATCGACCTTGGCAAGACTTGACCAAGGAGCAAAAAAAATTGGTTTGGGATGGCAATGAATATTTCAATGGCATCCATGATTTTTTTGCGGAGCTAGAAGAAAAAACTTATAAAATTCAAAATCGAGTCATGCTTGCTCGGTACCGAGGAAAAACAACTTGTCATAATTGCGATGGAGGACGATTACGCCCCGAAGCAACTTATGTAAAAATTGGTGGTATCTCCATCACCGAACTGACTGATATTCCTCTTGATGAGTTATTAGTTTTTTTCCAAAAATTAAAACTCAATGCAAACGACCAAGAAATCGCTGATAGACTTTTAGTAGAAGTAAAAAATCGATTACAATTTATGCTCGACGTTGGATTAGGATATTTGACTTTGAGTCGGAATTCTGCCACGCTGAGTGGTGGTGAAACGCAAAGAATAAATTTGACTCGAACCTTAGGAAGTAATTTGACAAGCTCACTTTATATTTTAGACGAGCCAAGTGTCGGTTTGCATCCAAGAGATACTGGTCGCTTGGTTAAAGTATTAAAATCTCTTCGAGACTTAGGAAATACAGTTGTGGTCGTTGAGCATGAAGAAGACATTATTAAAAATTGTGATTACCTCATCGACATG
>CAYGRM010000320.1:0-7828 GCA_964352225.1 uncultured Saprospiraceae bacterium
GTTTTAATTAGTTGATTTTTAGATTTGAAAAACAATTCATGACATTTACCCTTATTCTATTTTTCTTAGTGCTATCTGCCTTATTTTCAGGATCGGAGATTGCTTTCGTTTCAGCCAATAAGTTGCGAATAGAATTAAAGAAAAATAAAGGATCTCGCCGAGGTGCTATCCTTGCACATTTTTACGAAAAACCTGCGGACTTCCTGGGCACTATGCTGGTGGGAAACAATATTGCCTTGGTGGTTTTTACCACTATGGTATCTAAAGTTTTAGAACCCTTTTTTCAAAATTTTTTAGGTATTGAAAATGCCTTGGTGATGTTGCTTATTACGACCATTTTGATTACGATAATCGTACTCATCTTTGGAGAGTTTTTGCCCAAGACCCTTTTTCGCTTATTTGCAGATGATATGTTATATTTTTTAGCTTACCCGTTGCGATTTTTGCAATGGCTACTTTGGTTGGCATCATGGGTGATGATTCGCTGTTCGAATTTGTTTTTAAAAGTATTTTTTAAATCAGAAGTTTCGCAAGTGGAAAATGCTTTGACGCGAGTTGATTTAGGGGATTTTATCCAAAGCTCCATGACGGAAGAGAACGATGATATTGATACAGATTTATTTCACAATGTGTTGCAATTAAGAGAAGTCAAAGTAAAAGAATGTATGATTCCTCGCCCTGAGATCGAAGATATTGATGTGAATGATAGTATCGAAGATTTGGAGCAATTGTTTCGGGAAACGAAGTTATCGAGATTAATTGTCACGGAAGACGATATAGATAATGTGCTTGGATATGTTCATCATGCGCAGATGCTCAAAAACCCAAAAAGTATTCGACAATTGATTTTAAACGTTCCATTTGTTCCGGAAACCATGCGAGCACAGGTGCTGATGAATCGATTTATCAAAACAGGAACTACGATTGCTTGCGTCGTCGATGAATACGGTGGTGTGGCAGGGATCATTACTTTGGAAGATATTTTGGAAGAGATATTTGGAGAAATTGAAGACGAACATGATCAGGAAGAATATATAGAAACGCAAGTTTCTGACAAGGAGTTTATCTTTTCAGGACGATTGGAAATTGATTATTTGAATGAGAAATACGAAACATTAGATTTTCCAGAAGGAGAATACGAAACTCTTTCTGGTTATCTCGTTACAACTACTGAAGCGATCCCTGAACAAAATGCAGAAATAATTTTGGAAGGGTATAAATTTATATTGGAATTAGTTTCTGATACAAAAATTGAGACAATTCGGGTGGTTAAGTTGGATGGGGAGTAGTTGATTTTTCAAAACTGATTCTAGTATTTAATAATTGAAATTATCATCACAATCTTTTTTTTAGAAAAATCTAAAATTGAAAGGAAAACCATGAGAAGTGAGGAGCGGGCGAGGATCGGTGAAAAATGAGGGTGCGGGAGCTTGCTTTGCGTTTAGCTATTTTTTCACCTAGAATTTTTTGGTTCTTTTTTTTTCAATGAAAAAAAGAACAACGCTCCATTCATCCACTAACTTCAAAATGTAAAACGAAGTTATCTAACTCATACGATACACATAAATATCACCAATTACCGACCACAATTTTAATGAAAAAATGGCTAACCGATATTATCTATTCCTTCCCCGTGCAACTACTTTTTTTGCACATGCGCAACAATTTGTTACTCATTGGGATGTGGATTTTTGTCGTGTTGCTTTTGACTGGGACGATTGCTGATTTGTATGGAGTTAAGTATTTATTTCTTTCCCCTGAGTACATGGACCAAGTTGGCTTTAAAAGTTTCTTCATTTTAGGAGCAGCGTTTGGTGGGTTTTTTATGACTTGGAATTTGACAACTTATCTTTTGGACGCGCACCTCTTTCCTTTTTTAGCCTCCATGAAAAGACCTTTTACAAAGTTTATTCTCAATAACTTTATTGTTCCCAGTACCTTTTTAGCATTTTACTTTACGTATACTATTTGGTTCCAACGATACTTTGAGTATTGGTCTACAGAAGTGATTTTGACTAATTGTGTTGGGTTTTTATTGGGAGTAGTTTTGATGTTGCTCTTATCATCTTTTTATTTTCAATTTACGAACAAAGACATTTTTAATTTTTCCAAAAAAAGAAAAGGAAAAACACCTCCCAATCTTGTCGAGAGCATGGCGCCCAATCGCCGAATCGATCGTATTCAAAATATTAAAGAGGGAAGTGTCCGTTGGCGAGTTGATACCTACCTGACTGAATCTTTTCGGCCTCGCATTGTTCGATCAGTTCAACATTACGATTATAAATTATTGCTTAGCGTTTTTAAACAGAATCATTTAAATGCCTTGGTGGTACAATTGATGAGTTTGGTAACGCTGATCATTATGGGGTATTTGATAGATTATCCAATATTTAGAATTCCAGCGGGAGCAAGTATTTTGATCATGTTTAGTATTGTGATTGCTTTGTCGGGAGCGATTACCTATTGGTTTGATCGGTGGAGAATTACGGTTTTTGTAGTACTCTTAGTTGGGATAAATTTTTTGACAAAATATGATAGTTTTAATCATAAGAACAAAGCCTATGGACTCGATTATGAAGTAGAACCAGCAAAATATACTTACGCAGATTTACAAAAAATATGTGTTGCAGAAAATGTGGAAGAGGACAAAGCAGCAACTATCGAAATTTTAGAAAATTGGAAAAATAAATTTCCCAAAGAAAAAAAACCTAAAATGGTGATCGTCTGTGTGAGTGGGGGAGGACTACGAGCAGCAGCTTGGGCGATGCAAGTGATCCAAAAAAGCGATAGTTTATTGAATGGTCAATTACTACCACATACAGTTTTGATGACTGGCGCTTCGGGGGGAATGATTGGGGCAGCTTATCTACGTGAATTGTATTTGCAAAAAATACAAGGTGAAAATATCAATATCTACGACCGAAAATATATTGACAATATTTCAAAAGATATGTTGAATTCTATTGGCTTTACGATTGTGACCAATGACTTATTTTTGCCTTGGTCAAAATTTGAAGTAGATGGCAAAACGTATCGAAAAGATCGAGGCTATATTTTTGAAAAGCAATTGAACGAAAATGTTAATCACGTTTTTGAACAAAAATTAAAAGATTATAAAACTCCCGAATCGGACGCCATTATTCCGATGACTTTTTTGACGCCTTCCATTGTCAATGATGGTCGCCGAATGATTATTTCACCGCAAGGAGTTTCTTATATGACCATTCCACCAATTGGTGTGGAGCGACCCAATGCAGTAGAAATTGATGCGGTAGATTTTGGAAGAGTCTTCGCTGAGCAAGGTGCACAAGAGATGAATTTTGCGACAGCGCTAAGAATGAATGCCACTTACCCGTACATTTTACCCAATGTTTATTTGCCCAGCAAACCTGGAATTGAAGTGATGGATGCTGGTTTTCGAGACAATTATGGGATTAATTCAGCGACTCGTTTTATCCATGTGTTTAAAGATTGGATTTCAGAAAATACGAGTGGCGTAGTGTTACTTCAAATTTCAGCACAGATAAAAGTCGAAGAAATTGTTCCCAACGATGATCAAGGTGCTATCGAAGCCATGCTAAATCCGCTTGGCATCGCAGGACAAATTTTGACGCTGCAAGATTACGAACAGGACACTAACCTTGGATTTATTTTTGACCTTTTGGGAAGAGATAAGTTTGATGTGATTCGATATATTTATTATCCAAAAGATGAATTGGAACGCGCCTCAATTTCTTTTCACTTGACGAGCAAGGAAAAAAAGGATGTATTACGATCTTATTTTTTGAAAAAGAATGATGAGAAATTTGAGCGATTGAGGAAAGCTTTAGAATAACGAATTAAGAACAAGGATTTATGATTTGAGAAGTGACCCTAACAAGCTAGTTCGTCAAACTTCTCAAATCCTTGTTCTTAAATCGTTATTCTATATTCCTATTTACCCCTCATAAAAAATCCGATAAACCACATTCGCCATATCATCTGAAACCAAAAGCGATCCATCTTTCATAAATTCCATATCTACTGGTCGACCCCACACATCCCCATCTTCATCCAACCAACCATCAGCAAAAGTCGCTGAACTTTTCACGTTATCATTTTCATCCAAAGTCAAAAGTGCCAATCGATAGCCTTGTTTTTTAGTTCTATTCCACGAACCATGTTCCGCTACTAAGATTTGTTTTTCATATTTTTTTGGAAAATTTCCAGCAGGAATAAATTCAATTCCAAGTGGTGCCACATGCGCACGTAACACTTTTGCCGGAGGCGTAAAACCTGCGCAAGTGTGCTTCGAAATAGAGTCATCATCTTCAGGCATATCACCTTGGTGACAATATGGGTAGCCGAAATGCATTCCATCTTTAGGAGCATGATTTACTTCGCAACCTGGCGTGTCATCGCCCCACCAGTCTCTACCATTATCAGTAAACCACAATTCTTTATTATCAGGATGCCAAGTAAATCCAACGGTATTTCGGATACCTTTTTGTACAATTTCCAAATCAGTTCCATCTGGATTGATCCGAGTAATAGTACCATAAATTTCTTCTTCCTTTTCACAAATATTACAAGGAGCTCCAACTGGAACATATAATTTTCCATCAGGACCGAAGGAAATAAATTTCCAACCATGATGAGTTTCCGTAGGATATTTATCATGGATAATTTTTGAGGTAGGATTTTCTAAGTTATTTTCAATGTCTTCGAATTTGTGAATTCGGCTCACTTCTGCTACGTACAAATCGCCATCTTTAAAAGCAACCCCATTGGGCATCTCCCAGCCTTTGGATAATTGATAATGTTGACCATTTTTTACGGCAGTCACCACCCCTTTTTTACTCATTGTACCAACAAAGAGCGTTTCATTTGGAGTCAAGGCCAATGATCTTGCTCGATCAATTCCCTCTGCAAAGACTTCCACTTTAAAACCATCCGGTAATTTTATTTTATCCAAAGGAATCTTATCGTATTCTTTTTTCGTAGGTTTTGAGGTGCCTCCTTTTTTCTCGGATTCAGTTTTTGGGGTTTCATTTTTCACATTAGCTATAGCCACGGTAGCTGGCGTTTCGTTGCCGCAACTCCAAAGAAAAATACAAAGTGCAAGCAGGAATATGTTTTTCATTTTTTAAGATTTTAATTTTTTTATGGAAAATTGATCTGACAAATCTAATCATTTATAGAAAATAAAATTTATGTTACTTTAAACATTATATCTTGTCTTTAGTTTGCAATTGTGCAAATATAGATTTTGCACTTAAATATGGGATAAGCTTAACTTTCAACTAATCGAAAATAATCAACTACAATGAAAAAATTTTTACTTCCACTTTTCTTATTTTTCTCATTTGCTGCATTTTCCCAAGGATGGGGAGGTGGAGGTAATAAAGCTGCTCAAATTAAAGGAAAAATAACTGGTCAAATTTTAGATTCACTCACTAATGAACCTGTAGAATTTGCTACCGTCGTCTTGATAAATTCTGAATTTGGAAAACAACTTGATGGAGTAATTACGGATGATAAAGGAAAATTCAAATTTTCAGATGTTGCCCTAAAAGAATACGAAATTGAAGTTTCTTTTATCGGCTACGTTCCTCGAAGAATTAAAGGTGTTAAGCTTACCAAAAAGAAACCAGACCTTAATTTAAAAGATGTTTATATCATCCCCTCAAGTCTCAGTTTGGCTGAAGTCGAAGTAACCGGCGAGCGATCACTAATCGAAAATAAGATAGATAAAATCGTTTATAATGCAGATCAAGATGTAACGAATGCTGGAGGAGATGCTACCGATGTTCTGAGAAAAGTTCCAATGCTTTCTGTTGACTTGGAAGGAAATGTTTCTTTGCGAGGAAGTCAAAATGTCCAAATATTAATCAATGGAAAACCTTCTGGAATCTTTGCAAATAGTGTTGCTGATGCTCTTAAGTTAATTCCATCTGATCAAATTAAACAAGTAGAAGTGATTACATCTCCTTCGGCAAAATACGATGGAGAGGGAAGTGGTGGAATTATCAATATTATTACCAAAAGAAAAAGTATTGAAGGATTTAGTGGTTCGGTTAATTCATCAGTTGGAACTCGACAAAATAATGCAGTAGTCAGTTTGAGCGCTTCGAGAGGAAGAGTTGGACTGAACGGAAGTGCTTCATCTTATTATTCTTGGCCACGAGTAGGAGAACTTAGATTTAATAGTTCACAAACTCAAGGCGGATTTACGAATGAGTTAATCCAGGCAGGTGATAGCGAAACAAGTCGCCTTGGTTTCAATGGAAAGTTTGGTGCTTATTATGATATTAATGCCTACAATAGTATCAATTCTAATATTTCTTTCAATGGGTATACCTCTAATAACGATGGAGAAACTACGACCACAAATATTTTACCATCGATAGATTTTCAAGAGACCTACATGCGATCGACCAATTCAGATGCTCTCTTTAGTGGATTCGATTGGACGACTGACTATAAAAAAACTTATGCTAAGGAAGGTCAAGAGTTGGTTTTTGCCTATCAGTTGAGCGAAAATACGAATGATAGAAGTTCGGATTTAAATCAAGATGCTTCTTTTTCTTTTCCACAGATTATAGAAGAAAATGTCAATGATGGAAAAAATATCGAGCACACGATTCAAGTAGATTACACGCATCCATTTTCTAAAAAATTAAAAATGGAAGTAGGAGCAAAAACGGTGATCAGAGATATCAAAAGTGATTTTAGCTCTAAAAATTTGTTGACCAATAGTTTCAATGATAATCGAACTGATGTGTTCAATTATGATCAAGATGTGATGGCCGGTTATCTTTCTTTCAATGCAGAGTTGACAAAGAAATATAGTTTGACCGCAGGAGCTCGATATGAGTACACTCAAATTGGAGGTGACTTTGATTCAGGAGAAGTTCAATCATTTAGTAGTGATTATGATAACTTTTTGCCCAGCATCATTCTGTCAAGAAAACTAAAAGGATTTAGTTCGATCAAAGTAAGTTATAATAAAAGAATTCAACGGCCTAGTTTATTTTACATCAATCCATATCCAGAGGTAAGTGATCGGCGAAATACTACAGAAGGAAATCCGTTTTTGGAACCAGAGATTACCCATCAATTTGATTTGTCCTATAATACTTTTGTAAAAGGAACAGTTCTTTATGCTTCTATTTATTATAAATATACAGACGATGCAATTGAGAGTATTTTAAATCCAATTCAATTGAATGATAGTACCGTTATTTCAAATACTTCTTTTTCAAATATTGGAACACGAGAGAATTTTGGAGTGAATGTTTTTAGTTCTAAAACGATCAAATTTTGGACTATCCGAGGAAATGTTAATGCTTCTCTCTATTCAGGAAATGGTGTTTTAAATGGAGAAGAAGTTAGTGCTCAAGCTATTATTTATAATGCATTTGTCAGTTCTTCTTTTAACTTCAAAAAAGGATGGAAAGCTGAAATGTGGGGATTTTGGAATTCACCACGACAAACTTTGCAAGGGTTTAACCCATCTTTCTCGATGTATAGTTTAGGATTTAGAAAGGAACTTTGGGACAAAAGAGGAAGTCTTGGAATCAATATGATTGATCCTTTTAATAAAATTAAAAACTTCAAAACAGAATTAGAAGGAGATAATTTTTCTCAAACAAGTAACTACGGATTACCTTTCCGAAGTTTTGGAATTAATTTTAGTTACAAGTTTGGAAAATTAGATTTTAAAGCTAAATCAAGAAAAAGTTCCATTAATAATGATGACCAAAAAGCAGGCGAAAGCGGCGGTGGCCTTGGTGGCGGCGGCGGTGGTGGCCAAGGCGGCGGTGGAAAATAAAATGAGGATTTAGGA
>CAYGRM010000321.1:0-7794 GCA_964352225.1 uncultured Saprospiraceae bacterium
TAAATCTACCGTTGCTTCTTTGAAGGCTTCTTCTGATGCTCCAATTTGTTCTGCAACTTGGTCAATAATTTCTTCTGAAATAAACTTCATCTTTTTTTTCTCGAAAGTATGACTTTTTTTCAATTAATTGGAAAATGGGTTTACCTTAAATTAACATGCAACTCTAAACTTTTCTTACCTTTGTCGCAAAACATTCATATCGTGGAAGTAAAACTTTTTTCAGGAATCGAGTCAGAATATCTGTCTTCGAAAATTGCAGATTTTTATGGTTTTAATTTGGGTGACAAAACCCTATTAAAATTCTCGGATGGCGAAATGCAACCCATCATTAATGAGTCTGTTCGTGGCTCTTACGTCTTTTTAATCCAATCTACTTTTGCTCCTTCGGATAACTTGATGGAACTGCTCTTGATGATTGATACTGTGAAGCGAGCTTCTGCAGGTTATATCACGGCAGTAATTCCATACTTCGGATACGCAAGACAAGATCGAAAAGACAAACCAAGAGTTCCGATTTCGGCAAAATTGATCGCTAATTTGATTCAAGCTGCAGGCGCCAATCGAATTATGACAATGGATTTTCATGCTGATCAAATTCAAGGATTTTTTGATATACCGGTAGATCACCTGAAAAGTGAAGCGATTTTTATTCGTCACTTAGCAAAACAAGATATGTCAAATGTTATTTTTGCCTCGCCTGATGTAGGGGGTGTAAAACGAGCACGAACGTATGCTAAACACTTCCAAAGGAGATTAGTAATTTGTGATAAGTATAGAAAAAGAGCTAATGAAATTGCTGGAATGACTATCATCGGAGATGTAGCTGGAGCAGATGTAATCTTGGTCGATGATATTGCAGATACTGCTGGAACACTTTGTCGAGCTGCTGATATTATTATGGAAAAAGGAGCTAAAAGTGTACAAGCAATTATCACGCATCCTGTATTGTCAGGAAAGGCTTACGAAAATATCAATAACTCAAAATTGAGTAAAATGATTGTAACTGATACCATTCCTTTAAAGGAAAATTCCGATAAAATTGAGGTGATTTCAACTGCTAAATTATTTGCTAAAGCCATCAGAAATACACACGAACATCGATCGATTTCTGCTCTTTTTGTAGGTGAACAGTTAAAAAAATAAAATCAGATTGACGAAATAAAGTTTTAACCTTTTATCAATAAAAAGGTGCAAAATTACTTTTGCGCCTTTTTGTTTTTATAACTAACTGATAATCAGTCTTTTTTTCGCCCAAAGAATCAATTTTTATTTGAATAAAATTTCTTTTTTGTTTTCAAATAATAATAAAAACCTTATCTTTGCGAGCCTTTTCAAAAAAGGGCTTAAAAATCTGATATTTCTTAAAATTAAAATATTCATAAAATGGAGACAGTTGCCGTAAACGGAACAATCCGAACAGAAGTTGGAAAAAAAGCTACAAAAACGATTCGTAATCAAGGGGAAGTTCCTTGTGTAATTTACGGAGGAGACCAAGTAGTTCATTTCTCAAGCACACCTAAAGCTTTCAAAAATTTGATTTTCACTCCTGAATTCAAATTAGTCGAAATTACGATTGACGGAACTGCCTACAAATGCATTCTAAAAGAAGCTCAATATCATCCAGTAAGTGATGAGATTGTACACTTGGACTTTTTGCAATTAATTGATGGACAAAACATCATTGTAAATATTCCAGTTGCTTTCAAAGGAGTTTCTCCAGGTGTAAAAGCAGGAGGTAAATTAGTTTCAAAATTAAGAACAATTAAAATTAAAACTACTCCAGATCAAATCGTTAACCAATTGTTTGTTGATATTTCATCGACTACTTTAGGTGGTTCGGTTAGAGTAAGAGACGTTGAGGTTACGGAAGGAATGCAAGTGATGAATCCTGGTGCTACACCAGTTGCTTCAGTTGAAATTCCTAGAGCATTGAAAAGTGCTGGAGCTGCTGCCGCGGCAGATGCTGCAGTTGCTAGTGGAGAAAAAAAATAGTTTTACAAAAAAAACTTTCTATATAAAAAAGAGGCGCAAGAAAAACTTGCGTCTCTTTTTTTTTATTAAAAACCAATTCCATAAATTATGGTAAAAGCATGGATTTCTGCATTTCGACTAAGAACCCTTCCTTTGGCTTTGGCAAGTATTGCGATGGGAACCTTTTTAGCTGCCTCATATAACCAGATGCAACTGAAAGTATTTTTACTCAGCGCATCAACTACTATTTTTCTACAAATACTTTCTAATCTTGCTAACGACTATGGAGACTCCATTCATGGAGCAGATAGTGCTGATCGAAAAGGACCTCAGCGAGCAGTTCAGTCTGGTGAGATTTCTTCCAAAGCGATGTTTCGAGCCATAGTCATTTTCACCTTTCTATCATTAATTTCAGGAGTTTGGTTACTTCTTGAAGCCAAACTTCCTTGGCAAACTTTTGCTTTATTTTTAGGACTTGGAATCATTGCAATTATTGCTGCGATCACCTATACCGCTGGAAATAAGCCATATGGTTACATGGGATTAGGAGATCTTTCAGTCTTAATTTTCTTTGGCTGGGTAGCAGTTTTGTGTACCTTTTATTTACATACTCAAGCTGTTGATTGGTGGTTATTTTTACCTGCAACAAGCTGTGGACTTTTTGCAACAGCAGTTTTGAATCTTAATAATATCCGAGATATTGAGTCGGATAAATTGGCTGGAAAAAATTCACTCCCTGTTCGAATGGGAAAAACCAATGCAATAAAATATCATTGGTTTTTATTGATCGTTGGAATTCTATGTGCGGTAATTTATGTGAGTTTTCACTTCAAAAGCTCTGTCCAATTTTTATTCCTAATAGTTCTGCCTTTGTTATTTATTAATGGAAAAGCAGTCTATGAAAAAAAAGAAGCTGCCGAATTAGATCCTTACTTAAAACAAATGGCGTTGACGACTTTGCTATTTGTAATTACTTTTGGAATCGGGCAGATTATGTAAAACCCCTGTCCCCTAAAGGGGAACTTAAAAATTATCAGCTGGGTAAAACCTAAAAAACCTATTCTTTCAATTGAAAGAATAGGTTTTTTAATGTTCATCTGAACTAAAAATATATCGTTCCCCTTTAGGGGACAGGGGTTTTAAGGTTTCATCACCTTTTGCTTCACAGGATCCACAGCAGTCACCGTATACCCTTTTTTTCTCAATAAAGCTACTACTCCATTATTTCCTCCCAAGTGTCCTGCACCAACGGCGAAGAAAGTAGGTTTAACTTTCATCATACCTTCCATTAAAGGAATCCAATTTTTATTTCTGCCAACTAATAATAAGTCTTCAAACTCCCCCACTCCCTCAGTATCGCCCTCTATCATTCTATATAAGGCTGGTAATTCTTGATTTTTGTACAAATCTACCATTTGCTTAAATTGATCATCACCACCATCGGTTCCTTTTATAGCATCAACTAACATCTCAGCTTGCGCTTCGTAGGGAATGCTATCAAACATGCTCAACTGAAACTCAATAGTCTCCAAACCACCCATTTCTTTTTGACTTTTTTGAGCCATTTCCATGAATTCCATTTCATAGGATTTCAATTCCCCTGATTGTAAATCTCCCGGTGCTACATCACCTGAAGCAAAAGTTGAAAGGAATAATGGTTTTATTTTTTCTAAAAACATCAAGGGCAAACCTAAACCATCAAAGTGAGTTTTCACTAATTTATAATCTTCATCGCTAATTAGATCTTTTAAAGTTTGACCTCCTTCCATCGTAATCTTTCCCATCAATTTGAACAGTACACTCATATCGCTCATCTCTTCCATATTGATTTCAAATACGACTTTATCACTTGCTGTAAAAGCAGTTTTCACCCCTTCTGTCAAAAAGAAATCCTCTTTCCCAATCATGTGAATTGTCCCAAAAACATAAGATGCCTTGGTCAAATCATTTCCAGTCACTTTCCAGAGCAATGCATTCTCATTTGCAGCATAACTTTTTTCTTGCGCAGTTTGAGCTATCGCTTTCTGCGAAGTGTTACATGAATAAAGAAACGATACTAGTAGTAATGCAATTCCAAATAAATTCCTCATATGTTCGTATTTATTTTTATAAAATTATTTCTCTCCAAAAAGTAACAACGCATTTACATTTTAGTTCGCATTGTCAAAATCCTCTAAGATACTCATCAATAAATCGATCTCTTCATAAAACTCATAAATCAACTCAAAACTAACATTCGACCTAAAAACGTATGGTTCCAAAATATCATCTGGTTCGGTAATCGCAATGTAAATTTCATTTTTGATAAAAGAAACATACAACTCATTTTCTGTTTTTTCTCTAAAATTTAAAATCGTGTGCTGCATCGCACTTGATATTTTTTTGGCAATATCAGTTCCTTCTGTAGCATAAATTAAAAAATGTTTGTTCATTTCCTTTGCCAACATTTTTTTATCAACACCTTCTTTTCCAATAATTGGTTGTTCATCATAAAGATTAATCGTGTGCAATGTCTCTTCATCCACAGGTTCTCCTCCTCGTAAATTAAAAGAACGAATCGCTTTGGAAAGGTACGGTTTAAATTTTTTAGGTAAAATCAAAACCTCCCCAAGCATCTCCGTTTCCAAAAATTCTCCGACACTTTTTTGATTTAATTTTGCATAGAGAAAAATACCCCGGAATACATAATTTAAACGGCTCCGCACTTTTGAATATTCTCTTACATTCAATTCACTCAACTCAAAATCAAGTTCTCCAATTTTTCCACTAATGTAATCTTCACCTGTATATTGAGGTGCTCGCGTTTTAAAGATTTGACTAGCTAGAAAACGTTCCTTTTCCACCTTTCGATTACTGTCATATTTTAGCGTTCCGTAATTGACACTATTATCTACAAAATCTAAAATCAAATTCACCACATTTGGTTTGAACTTCGATCGAAATTGTTGAATTCGATATAATAAATAACTTAAATAAAATCCAAAAGGTAAGACTAAAAAAAACGATAACATCGTCGCCTGAAAATATAAAAGTACGATCACCACTAACGCAATGACAACCGCAGAGATCGTCAATAAAAATAATACTCGCTTACGGACTCGTTCCATCCGAACTAATTCAGGATGAATGGTATGGTTATAAAATAAGCGAAATTCATCTACGCGACGCATGAGGGAAAGGTTTTGAAGAATATGCAGTTGGGCTAGTTTACAATCAGTAATTACTTACTGCAAAATGGCTGAACAATTTTAAAATCATTCAGCCATTTTGTATTTCCTTAATCTTCTAAATTATCAAATTTGGATTCATATTTGGCAAGATATTCTGCGACTACTTCATCAATCACATCTTTGAGATAAGATTTTTTTACTTTCGCAATTGTCTTTAGTTTTTTCAACTTTTCCTTATCAAATACAAATGAAACTCGTTTTTTATTACTCGTCGATTCGATCTGCATAATGCTACCTTCGACAGTACTCCTAATCAATGAATCAAGTCCACCTGACCTTGGAATCACTCTTCGCTTTTTCTTTTCAGGTTTTGATTTTGATTCTGTTTTTTGATTTTTATTTTTCTTTTTTTCTTTCTCCTTTTCCTTCTTTATTTCGAATTGTTCCTCGATTGATTCATGCACTACTTCTTGAAATAACGAATCTAAATCCATCGTAAAGTTTTTTCCAGCATTAGCACGCTTGCTTGAATCTTTTTTAGCATGAGGTTTTGACTTCTCAGGCTCAGACTGATAATCTTCCGTATTTTCTAATTCCAATACGACATCATCAATTGGATCACCTCCCCAATCGCCGAACAGACTTTCCAATCCTTTTTTAAATTTTTTCTTACTCAAAACCTACGTGATTTTTGAAAACAGATGAAGGATCTTTTCTAAAAAATGATCTGCTCTCTCTTGTTTAATAATAGTTTTCTCATTTCTCTTTTAAAATAACTTAAAATTTAACTTAAGTCAAGCGCTAAAAATTAAGCTTGATCTTTTTGTTCCAACACTTCTTCTAAAGGTTTCGGTTCCAATCTTTCTAAAATTTCGTGGCAAAGTGCTAAATAATCTTTTGCTCCATTGCTACTTCTGCTATAAGAAAAAATATCTTTTCGTTGTGAAGGGGCTTCTGCCAAAGCAACTGTATTTCGGATTTTCGTTTTAAATACTTTGTCTTTAAAATACTTATGTATTGTTTCTACAACATCTCGGTTCAATACTTTTCGAGCATCGTACATGGTTGCAATAACTCCCCCAATTTCTAATTCTTTATTTAATCGAAATCGAACTTTATCTACGATTTGCTTAATTTTAGCAACTCCTTGCAATGCTAAGAACTCTGTTTGCAAAGGAATATAAACTACATGACTACTAGTCAAAGCATTCAATGTTAATAGTCCGAGAGAAGGAGGGCAATCGATAATGATGTAATCATAATCATCTTCTACGGTAGCAAATAATTCCTTCAAAATGTACTCTCGACCTGCTTCATTAATCAATTCCATTTCAGCACCTGATAAATCAAGTGATGAAGTGATTATATGAAAATTTTCTTTTACTTCATATGGCTCTAAATCGCTCTCTCCTCGAAGTGCTTCATAAATTGTATTTTTTTGACGAGGCACACCCAAGGAAAGTGTCAAATTCGCCTGAGGATCAAGATCAATTAATAATACTTTTTTGCCAAGTTCAACTAAACCTGCTCCAATATTAATTGCGGATGTAGTTTTTCCAACGCCGCCTTTGTGATTAAGTAGTGAGATTATCTTTCCCATCCTGTATGTATATTCTTTTGTTAAAAAAATTAGCTTAAATATAAACGCAAGTAAATACTTAAATTAGTTACGCTTTTTAAAATAATGCCTAAAATTATGAATTCCAAAACTTAATAAGGAATAAAAGTTCTATATATTACTAACACTCTATCAAAAAATTACGCCAAAAACACCTCTTTTGCACATGAATGGAAAATCACTTTTTATTAATGATCAGTTAGAATTACGTTTACCTGAAAAGGAGTTTGCAAAAACACTCTTTCAAATAATTGAAAATCAAAGAGAATACTTGGGCAAATGGTTACCATGGGTAGAAAAAAATAGAGAAGAAAAAAATAGCCTTGATTTTTTAAGGTCTTCCATTCTTTTCAATAATGGTGGGCAGAAACTAACCACCTTTATTTTTTATGAAAAAAAATTAGTTGGGTCTGTAGCTTTTGTAAAAATAGATAAAGGCAATCGTTCTGCAGAGATCGGCTATTGGTTGAGTGAAAATATGCAAGGAAAAGGTATCATGTCGCAGTCTTGTGAACGATTAATTCAATATGGTTTTGAGAATATGAACCTTAATCGTATTGAGATAAATGCAGCTGCTGAAAACTCAAAAAGCCTCGCTATTGCTAAAAAACTAGGATTCCACTACGAAGGAACGATTCGAGAATCTTTATTTTTTAATGGTAATTTCTATAATGGAGAAAAATATAGCTTATTGAAAAGAGAATGGATTGAAAATAAATAAAAACCTCAATTTCATCATCTCTTTCTTTTTTTAAAAAATAAAATACGTATCTTAGATTCTACTTATTAATATTAAAATGAAATTCCCTCCTAGCTAATAATTTCACCTATTGAAACATTAAGTGTTTTTTTCCATAAAACTTAATGATATTAGACATTATCAAACACGATCTCAACAATTAAAAAAATCTTAATTACTGTATTTTTAAAAACAAATACAGTTTTAAATTAGTTTTTAAGACATTTGAATATTTTATAATATTCAAATGCACTTTGATAATATTTTATTATTTTTGATTAAAATAACATATAATG